>JAGVUU010000006.1 GCA_019136105.1 Gammaproteobacteria bacterium | reverse complement strand
GAAGATGCCGAGCTGGCCGCTCTCGACCAGCGTCCTCACGCGCTTCTGCACGTCGGCGAAATACCCCGGCGAAGAGCGCGCATACCCCGACAGCGATTGTGCCAGCGCGCTGGTTGCTGCCGGGTCTGCGTTCAGTGCCGAAGCCACGTCCACCCAGTCGACCGCGTGCAGGTGGTAGAAGTGCATGACGTGGTCGTGCACGTACTGCGCCGCGATCATCAGGTTGCGCACGAGGTTCGCGTTCGGCGGGATCTCGACCCGCAGGGCGTCCTCGACTGCCCGCACCGATGCGATCCCGTGCACCAGCGTGCAGACGCCGCAGATGCGCTGGGCGAACGCCCAGGCGTCGCGCGGGTCGCGGCCGCGCAGGATGATCTCGAGCCCGCGCACCATCGTGCCGGCGCTGTAGGCTTCCGTGATGCGACCCTCGGTGTCGGTCGCCGCCTCGATGCGCAGGTGGCCCTCGATGCGGGTGATCGGGTCGACGACGACCCGCGGCGCGGCGGCACTCATGACTCGTCCTCGATCAGGTTGTCCGCCACCAGTTCGAGCAGGCTGTGCATCTTGCGGTCCCACTTGAAGTGGGCCTGCCCGTCGTCGAAGGTCTGCCGGCAGTTGGCGCAGGTGGTCACCGGCAATTCGGCGCCGGTCGCCTCGATCTGCTCCATCTTGAGCTTGAAGGTCTTGTAGCGCAGCTCGTCGGCCCGGTGGTTCGCGACCACGCCGCCGCCCCCGCCGCAGCACCAGTTGGTGCCCTTGGTGGGGTACATCTCGTGCAACTCGACACCCAGGGCTTTCAGCACTTCGCGCGGCGCCTCGATCGCACCGCCGCGGCGGACCACCTGGCAGGGGTCGTGGAACGTCGCGCTCTTCGCCACCTTCTTGAGCCGCAGCTTGCCTTCCCGCACCTGCTCCGCCAGGAACTCGGCGATGTGCATCACCCGGAACGGCAGCGGCTGGCCGTACATGTTGGCGCCCATCCAGCGCAGCGCCGTATAGGCGTGGCCGCACTCGGGGAGGATCACCGTCTTCGCGCCGCAGGCCACCGCCGCATCGACGATCTTCATCGTCAGCAGTTTCTGTGCCGCCGCGTTGCCGGACAGCAGGCCGAAGTTCGTGGCTTCGTAGCCGTCGAGGCGGAAGGTCCAGCTCACGCCCAGGTGGTTCATGATGCGCGCCGTGGCCACCACCGAGTCGGGATACTTCATGATCTCGATCGACGACATCGCGCACAGCACGTCGGCATCCGGCTCGTCGAGCGGGATCTCCACCTCGTGGTCGTCCGACAGCCACTCGAGCCGGTCCTTGAACACCTTCGGCGTCGCGCCGAGCGGGCTGCCCTCGAGCCGGGCACGTTCCGTGACGGACCACAACTCGTGCGGGATCAGGCCGGCGGCGTACATGCCGTGCCGCGCCTGCGAGACGAGCGCCGCAATGTCGATGCCCATCGGGCACATCAGCGAACACCGGCCACACACCGTGCACGAGTCGTAGATGAGCTGCTGCCACTCCTGCAACCGCTCGACCGTCACCTTCTGCTTGAGGTTCAGCGCCCGGTAGATCACCGCGAACGGGCCGTACTCGCGCTTGTAGGCCTGCTTGAACGGCTCGAGTTTCCAGATGGGCGTGTACTTCGGGTCCTTCGTCACTTCGTAGAAGTGGCAGGCCTCGGCGCACATGCCGCAGTGTATGCACGACTCCATGTAGATCGCGGCGGTGCGACCGAAGTCCTTCACGAAGCTCTTCATGGCCCGCTCGACACGCTCGGCTTCGGGCATCTCGCCCTGCATGTCGTAGCGGTATTCCGGCGTCGCGATCGAGACGCGCGGCTTGTCGAACTCGAGCGGCTCGGGCTTGCGGGTATGCGGTTGGCCGGTGGAGGCAGTCACAGCGAGGCCCCCCTGCGCTCGAAGATCATTCCCGTGGTGCCGCGAGCCGCGAAGATCGTGAACGCGTGCATCAGCTTGCCGAACGGGAACCACACGAGCAGCAGTTCCACCGACAGCAGGTGGTAGGCGAGCAACCGCTCGTACGGCCAGCCCGCGAGGTGCGCGAACGCCGCCATGCCCGTCACGAGCGGCGCGAAGGTGACGAACCAGCTGAAGTAGTCGTCGAAGTTCGAGATCAGGCGCTTCACCGGGTTCACGAGGCGGTGCACGAGCACGGCCAGCAGCGCCGCGACCGAGATGGCGGAGAGCAGCGTGATGATGCCGTTCGGCAGCGTCGGCCAGCGGAACCCGATGAGGCCCTGCAGGTCGGTGCCGGACAGTCCGCGGGCGACGTCGGCGAAGAACAGCACGTGCGGCGCGAAGAAGAACAGCGACACGAGGAAGCCGACGTGGAACGCGTATCCCATCACCTCGCCGAACGCCGTGCCCTCGAGGAACTCGCGGCGTGGCCAGGATCGCAGTGCGATCAGCCGCAGGCCCTTCCACGCCGCCGGGTTGCGGGGTTCGGAGAGGTCCTTTTTCGAACGCAGCAGGAATACGCCGAGCAGTCGCCACAGCACGCCCACGATGAAGATGCTGACGGACCACTGCAGCGCAGGCCCGCGCGCGAATTCGAGCAGGTCCATGTCAGCCTCCCTCCGCGTCACGCTGCCGCTTGCGCGCCAATGCTGCCGACGCGATGCCGAGCGCCGCGCCGACGCCGACTGCGGTCCCCACCGTGCGCGCATCGCCCCACCGGCCCGTGGACAGCGGCTGGTACAAGCCGCCCTTGTCCCAGAAGCCGGGCTCGGAGCAGCCGATGCAACCGTGCCCCGCCTCGATGGGGAAACTCGTGCCGTTGTTCCACTTCACGGTGGCGCAGGCGTTGTAGGTGGTCGGGCCCCTGCAGCCGAGCTTGTAGAGGCACCAACCCCGGCGCGCGCCCTCGTCGTCGAAAGTCTCGGCGAACTGCCCGCGTTCGTAGAACGGACGGCGGTAGCAGCGGTCGTGGATGGTCTGCCCATAGAACGCCCTGGGCCGGCCGAGTGCGTCGAGTTCCGGGAGCTTGCCGAACGTCAGGTACTGCACCAGCACGCCCGTGATCACCACCGGGATCGGCGGGCAGCCCGGCACGTTGACGATCGGCTTGTCCTTCACGATTTCCCCGACTGGCACCGCACCGGTCGGGTTGGGCGCCGCACCGGGGATGCCACCGTACGCGGCACAGGTGCCGAGCGCGATGATCGCGGCGGCGCCTTCGGCAGCCTCCTTCAGCATCGTGAGGTTGTCGTGGCCCGCGATCGTGCTGTAGCCCGCGTTGCCCGTGGGAATCGAGCCGTCCACGATCAGCAGGTAGCGGCCGTGGTTGTCCTTCATTGCCTGCGCGCGGGCGTGCTCGGCCGCGTCGCCGGCGGCCGCCTGGAGCGTGTGCTGGTAGTCGAGCGAGATGGCGTCGAAGATCAACTGCTCGAGCGTCGCGCCGTGCGCGCGCGTGATCGACTCGGTGCAGCCGGTGCACTCCTGGAACGGCAGCCAGATCACGGATGGGCGCCGCGCCTGCTCGAGCGCCGTGGCGATTCGCGCCGCCAGCGAGGGCGGCAGGCCCAGCAGGGTAGCCGTCGAGGCGCAGAAGCTCATGAAGTCGCGGCGCGTCACTCCACGCGAGCGCAGGAATTCACCGACCGACGGCGCGGACATGGGATGCCTCCCTGGAATGCCCGGCGCAAGCGTGCTTTATATTAGAAGTTGCTGCTGTACGTAGCTCCCGCAGCGCGGCGCATGCCGAGCGGTTTCAGCCGCGGTCCGCGGCCAGCCAGCGCTCGAGAAGGCTCGCGGCGGCCTCGACCGCGGCGGGCAGCGCCGCTTCGATGGCCGGCGACAGCACCATGCCCCAGCCCAACCGTTCCGGCTGGATGCCGACGAGGGCCCGCCGCGCCGGCAATGCTCCAGTCAGCCGCGCCGCGTCGATCAGGTCGTGCAGGCCAAGTTCGTGCACACTGCAGCGGGGCTGCCGCACGAATTCATCGAAGTCCGCGCCCTCGACGACCCGCCATTCGCCGGGCGCACCGCCGACGTTCGCCGCGTCGAGCGCCAGCAGGGCGTCGCATTGCTCGACGTGCGGCAGCAGCATGAAACCCAGCGTCCCGGCGTCCAGGAACTCGACTTGAGCGTGCGGGGTGGCGCGCGCAGCCAGCGCTTCCAGCAGGCGCTGGCCGACGCCGTCATCCGACATCAGCGGGTTGCCGACGCCGATCACCAGCACACGCGTGCCGGCAGGCGCGGGATCAGCGGACACTCACGCGCAGCCGGCGAAGCCGTCGGCGTTCATCTTCGCTTCGTAGGGGCCCGCGACCTGCGCACCCGGGACCAGCGTAGGCTTCACGCCGTCCCAGTCCTCGGGCTTCAGGACGATCAGCCAGCCGTTGCCATACGGGTCGTCATTGGCGAGGCTTGGCGTGGCGACGACCGCTTCGTTCACCGCGACCACCGAGCCGGCCGCGGCGGTCTTGGCCGGACCGACCCACTTGCCCGACTCGACCGTGGCGCACGACTTGCCGGCCTTCACGTCCTTGCCCACGCCCTTGGGCGTGAACGCGACCAGCTTGCCCGCCATCGCGGTGGCGACCGCGGTCATGCCGAGGCGCACCGTGCCGT
>JAGVUU010000214.1 GCA_019136105.1 Gammaproteobacteria bacterium | reverse complement strand
TCACGAACCTCGATGCCCTCGGCGTCTTCGGTGGCGTCTACATCGGCGGCGGCATCGTGCCCCGCTACCTCGAAGCCTTCCAGCGCTCGCGCTTTCGCGAACGCTTCGAATCCACGGGCCGCTACAAGGACTACCTGCGGGCGATCCCTGCCTGGGTGATCGTCGATCCCTATCCCGCCCTCAAGGGCCTGGCCGCGCTGGCGCGGGATGCGGGGCATCGCTGAAACGGAGCCGGAGCCTGCCCGTGCGGACCGCTGTCGCCGGCGCCTGAGCTTCTGTCCATACTGTGGCGTGCGGGTGGATGAAACCATGAACGATCGGACGTAAGCTCAAGCCTTGCCATCAGCAAGCGACGCGCCGAGGCAATAGCGACCGGGTACCCGGTGCCAGGGAGAGACAACGATGACCGAACAGAACAAGAAATGGCTGATTCGTTGCGCGGGATTGCTGCTGGTGGGCGCCCTGGCCGCGCTCGCGTGGCAGTTCTACGGGCCGCACGAACGGGACGAGGGGCTGGTCAGCAGTAACGGTCGCATCGAGGCGGTCGAGATCGACGTCGCCACGCGGATTGCCGGGCGGCTGAAGGAGATCCGGGTCGACGAAGGCGATTTCGTCACGGCCGGACAGGTAGTGGCCCTGATGGATACCGATGTGCTCAATGCCCAGCGCCGCGAGGCCGAAGCACAGCTGGCGCAGTCCCGCAGCGCGGTAGCAGCGGCGCGGAGCCAGATCAAGCAGCGCGAGAGCGACAAAGCGGCCACGCAGGCCACGGTCGTGCAACGCGAGGTGGACCTGGACAATGCCAGGAGGCAGCGGGCACGCTCGATCAAGCTCGCTGAAGACGGCTACGTTTCCTCCCAGGTGGTGGACGACGCCCAGGCGCGGGTGGACAGCGCCCAGGCGGCCGTCAATGCCGCACGTGCTCAGGTTGCAGCTGCGGAGGCGGGCATCGGCAACGCGCGCTCCCAGGTGGCCAGTGCCGAATCTGCGGCAGCGGCGGCGCAGGCGAATATCGAGCGCATCCAGGCGGACATCGACGACACGGTTCTCAAGGCGCCACGCGACGGCCGGGTGCAGTTCCGCGTCGCGCAACCAGGCGAAGTTCTCGCGGCAGGTGGGCGGGTACTCAACCTGCTCGACCTCAGCGACGTGTACATGACCTTTTTCCTGCCCACTGCAGTGGCGGGTCGCATCGCACTGGGCGCCGAAGTGCGGCTGGTGCTCGACGCGGCGCCCCAGTACGTGATTCCCGCACAAGTCTCCTTCGTTGCCTCCGAGGCCCAGTTCACGCCCAAGACCGTGGAAACCGCCAGCGAACGCGAGAAGCTCATGTTCCGCGTCAAGGCGCGGATCGCGCCCGACCTGCTCCGCAAGCACATCACGCAGGTCCGGACGGGACTGCCGGGCATGGCCTATGTGCTACTGGATGCCAGCGCCCAGTGGCCGGATCGCCTCCAGGTGAAATTGCCGCAATGACGGGTCCTGGCCCGGTGGCTGACAGGCCTCGCTCCGCGCCAACGACGGTCGCGCGGTTGCAGGACGTCAGTCTGCGCTACGGCAAGACCCTGGCCCTGGACGCCGTCAGCATCGACATACCAGCTGCGGGCATGGTCGGCTTCATCGGCCCGGATGGTGTGGGCAAGTCGACGCTGCTCGCGCTGGTCGCCGGCGCACGCGCCATCCAGCACGGCCGGATCGAGGTGCTGGGCGGCAACATGGCCAGCGCGCGCCATCGCCGCGCCATCTGCCCGCGCATCGCCTACATGCCGCAGGGCCTGGGCAGGAACCTCTACGCGACGCTCTCGGTGCACGAGAACGTCGATTTCTTCGGCCGGCTCTTCGGGCACGCGCACGCCGAGCGCGAGCGACGCATCGCCGAACTGCTGCGCGCGACCGGCCTCGCCCCGTTCCGGGACCGCCCCGCAGGCAAGCTCTCGGGCGGGATGAAGCAGAAGCTGGGCCTGTGCTGTGCGCTCATCCACGACCCCGACCTGCTGATCCTCGACGAACCCACCACCGGCGTGGATCCACTGTCGCGGCGTCAGTTCTGGGAACTCATCGAGCGCATCCGCGCCGGACGGCCCGGAATGAGCGTGCTGATCGCCACCGCCTACATGGAAGAAGCAGCGCGGTTCGACTGGCTCGCCGCCATGAATGCCGGGTGTGTGCTCGCAACCGGCACACCCCGGGAGCTGCTGGCGCGCGACGGCGCCCGCACGCTGGAAGAGGCATTCATCGGACTGCTGCCGCAGGCGCAGCGCGACGGCTATCGTCCCGTGGCCTTCGAGCGGCGCGCGGCGGCCGCAGAGGCGGAGACCGCCATCGAGGCGCGCGACCTCACCATGCGCTTTGGCGACTTCACGGCAGTCGATCATGTGAGCTTTCGCATCCAGCGTGGCGAGATCTTTGGCTTTCTAGGATCGAACGGCTGCGGCAAAACGACCACGATGAAGATGCTCACCGGCCTGCTGGCCCCCAGCGAGGGCAAGGCCTGGCTGTTCGGCCAGCCAGTGGATCCGCACGACATCAATACGCGACGCCGCGTCGGCTACATGACGCAGTCGTTCTCGCTCTACGGCGAGCTGACCGTCCGCCAGAATCTCGTGCTGCACGCCCGGCTCTTCGGTATTGCACGGGAACGCATTCCGGCGCGGGTACAGGAGATGGCGCAGCGCTTTGACCTGCAGGAATTCATCGACAAGCTGCCCGCGTCACTCCCCCTGGGGCAGCGCCAGCGCCTCTCCCTCGCTGTAGCGATGATCCACGCGCCGGAAATGCTGATCCTCGACGAGCCGACGTCCGGCGTGGACCCGGTCGCTCGCGACTCGTTCTGGCAGATCATCATCGACCTGGCGCGACGCGACAACGTCACCATCTTCATTTCGACACATTTCATGAACGAGGCGGAGCGCTGTGACCGCATCTCGCTCATGCACGCCGGCAGGGTTCTGGTAAGCGACACGCCGACGGCCATCATGGAAAAGCGCGGTCGACAGACCCTGGAGCAGGCCTTTATCGACTACCTCGGAGAGGCCGCCGGCGACGGTGCGGCGGGCGCCGCCCACCCTGCCACGGAGGCGCCGGCACTGCCGGCGGCCGCAGGCGCGACAGCACCGGCGCAGGGCAGGCCCGGGTTTCGCCGGCTCCGCCGGCTGTTCAGCTACAGCAGACGCGAGGCGCTGGAACTCGCCCGCGATCCCATTCGACTGACGCTTGCCGGCCTCGGCAGCGTCATCCTCATGTTCGTGCTGGGTTACGGCATCAGCATGGACGTGGATGATCTTTCCTTTGCAGTGCTCGACCGCGACCAGACCACCCTGAGCCGGGACTACGCGCTCAATCTCTCGGGATCGCATTACTTCATCGAACACGCGCCGATCAGTGACTACACGGAACTGGATCGTCGCATGCGGACGAGCGAGCTCAGCCTGGCCATAGAGATTCCTCCGGGTTTCTCACGCGACATAGCACGGGGCACGCCGGTGCAGATCGGCGCCTGGGTCGACGGCGCAATGCCGCAGCGCGCGGAAACGGTGCGCGGCTACGTGCAGGGCATGCACAACCACTGGCTGGCAACCAAGGCGCGCGAGGCCTACGGTGCCGCGGCGACCGCAGGGTTGGCCAGCATCGAAACGCGGTTTCGCTACAACCCGGACGTCAAGAGCCTGCCGGCCATGGTTCCGGCGGTGATACCGATCCTGCTGATGCTCATCCCGTCGATCATGACCGCACTGGCGGTCGTACGGGAGAAGGAGCTCGGCTCCATCGTCAATCTCTACGTGACCCCGGTGACCCGCCTGGAGTTCCTGATTGGCAAGCAGATTCCCTACGTGGTGCTCGCGATGCTGAGCTTCCTGTTGCTTACCGCGCTGGCTGTCTTCGTGTTCGATGTGCCGGTGAAAGGCAGCTTCCCGACACTGGCGGTCGCGGCATTGCTCTACGTGATGGCGGCGACCGCCCTCGGACTGGTGATATCGACCTTCGTGCGCAGCCAGATCGCGGCCCTGTTTGGCACGGCCGTGCTGACCATCCTGCCGGCAGTCCAGTTTTCCGGGATGACCAATCCCGTATCTTCACTAGAGGGGGCGGGTGCGCTGATCGGGCATGTCTACCCGACCACCCATTTCCTGACGATCGCTCGCGGCACCTTCTCCAAGGCGCTCGGTTTTTCCGATCTCCAGGCGTCGTTCGTTCCCCTGCTGATCGCCGTGCCCCTGCTCGTCGGTCTCGGGGCCGTCCTTCTCAGGAAGCAGGAGCGCTGACGTGCGCGCGGCGAATATCCTGCACCTGGGCATCAAGGAGTTTCGCAGCCTGCTGCGCGACCCGATGATGATCATACTGATCCTCTTCGCGTTCACGTTCGCGATCTATTCGGCAGCAACGGCAATGCCGGAAACCCTCCACAAGGCACCCATCGCCGTCGTCGACGAGGACCGATCACCGCTTTCCGCCCGAATCGTCGACGCCTTCTACCCGCCGTATTTCCTGCCGCCGGAGATCATCACGCAGGCGCAGACGGATCCCCGGATGGACGCCGGGATCGACACATTCGTGCTCTCGATCCCGCCCGGCTTCCAGCGCGACGTC
>JAGVUU010000092.1 GCA_019136105.1 Gammaproteobacteria bacterium | reverse complement strand
TAATGATCAGGGGGTAGGGGGTAGTGAAGAACAGGACATCCAGAAAAGCAAAGGCCCCGGGAGTGCCGGGGCCTTCGCTACGCAAACAACGCGCGTCGGCTCAGTTCGTGGCCGGGTCGACGAACACGTGCACGCGCTGCTCCGGGCCCTTGCGGCGGAAACTGACGGTGCCGTCGGTGAGCGCGAACAGCGTGTGGTCGGTGCCGATGCCGACGTTGTCGCCGGCACGGTACTGGGTGCCGCGCTGGCGGACCAGGATGTTGCCCGCGACCACGCGCTGGCCGCCGAACTTCTTCAGGCCCAGTCGCTTGCTCTCGGACTCGCGGCCGTTCTTGGTACTGCCGCCTGCCTTTTTATGTGCCATGGATGTCTCCTCGAGGGATCCGGGCTCAGCCCGCGATGCCCGTGATCTTGACTTCGGTGTACTGCTGGCGATGCGTGCCCTGCCGCAGGTAGTGCTTGCGGCGGCGGAACTTCACGATCGGCACCTTCTTGGTCTGGCCGTGCTTCTGCACGGTGCCAGTGACCTTGCTGCCGGCGACGAAGGGCTTGCCGATCTTGAGGTCCGCACCCTGGCCGACGACCAGCACCTTGTCGAACTCAACCGCGGCGCCCGGCTCGGCCAGGAGCTTTTCCAACCGCACCACGTCGCCTTCGGCGACGCGATACTGCTTGCCGCCCGTCGCAATGACTGCGTACATCTTCTAGAACTCCACAGGGGCCAGGGTGCACCCCCGGCAGAAAGACGCGGAAGTTTACGGGTCTGGGCCGCTCGAATCAAGCGTTTAGGAGCTTTCCGCCATTCCCTCGCCCCGGCCCGCCGGGTACCATGCGCCGACCTTTCGTTGGGGGTTCGTGGCGGGAATGCAACTCGAAGACGTGCGGGCGCTGGTCGCGGACGACCTGCGCCGGGTGGACCAGGTCATCGTCGAGCGCCTCGCGAGCGACGTGGTGCTGGTCAACCAGATTTCCCAGTACATCATCGGCGGCGGTGGCAAGCGGCTGCGCCCGCTGAGCGTGCTGCTGGCCGCCCGTGCCTGCGGCTACACGGGCCACCACCACGTCGAGGCGGCCGCCATCATCGAGTTCATCCACACGGCCACCCTGCTCCACGACGACGTGGTGGACGGCTCCGAAATGCGGCGCGGCCGCGACACCGCGAACCACGTCTTCGGCAACCAGGCGAGCGTGCTGGTGGGCGACTACCTCTACTCCCGCTCGTTCCAGATGATGGTGTCGCTCGACGACCTGCGCATCCAGGGCGTGATGGCCGACGCGACCAACACCATCGCCATGGGCGAGGTGCTGCAGTTGATGAACGCCCATGACCCGGACACCACCGAGGAAAGCTATTTCGAGGTCATTTACCGCAAGACGGCCAAGCTCTTCGAGGCCGGGGCGCAAATGGCGGCGATCCTTGCGAACGCCCCCCGGCCGGTCGAGCAGGCGATGGTTGCCTACGGCCGCCACCTCGGCACGGCGTTCCAGCTGGTGGACGACATGCTCGACTACCGGGCCAACCGCGAGGAACTGGGCAAGAACCTGGGCGACGACCTCGCCGAGGGCAAACCCACCCTGCCGCTGATCCACGCGCTGAGCCATTCCGCGCCCGAGGAAGCCGCCCGGATCCGCGCGGCGATCGAGGAAGGCGGGCTCGACGACCTCGAGGCGATCACCCGGACGATTGAATCGTCGGGGGGCCTTGAGTACACTGCCCGGCTCGCGCAGCGCGAGAGAGATCTCGCAACCGGGGCCCTGGCCGATCTTCCCGATTCGGCATACAAGCAGGCGCTCCACGCGCTCGCGGACTTCGCGGTCAGTCGCACGCACTGAACACGCAGCCCGCCACGTCGGCCCAAGGCGACGGGATGTAGCTCAGCCTGGTAGAGCACTACGTTCGGGACGTAGGTGTCGGAGGTTCAAATCCTCTCATCCCGACCACTCGCCACACTCACCAGCACCTTGTCCACGCGCCGGCCGTCCATGTCGACGACCTCGAAGCGGAACCCGTCCCACGAAAAGTGATCCGCCGGCTTGGGGATGCGGCCGAGCTGGTGCAGCACGAAACCCGCCACCGTCGTGTACTGGTGCTCTTCCTGGCCGGGCAGCGGACCGAGCTCGAGCACGTCCTCCAGTGCTTCGACCGGCAAGCCGCCGTCGACCAGCCAGGAGCCGTCGTCGCGGCGCTGGATGCCACTGGGGACCGGCTCGCCCGTGGCCCCGATCTCACCGACGATGGCCCCGAGGAAATCCGAATCGGTCACGAGGCCCTGCACCTCGCCATATTCGTCCATCACCAGCGCAAGCTGCCGGCCTTCCGCACGGAATGTCTCGATCAACGAAGTCGTGGTCGCCGTCTCCGGCACCCGCAGCGGATCGCGCAGCCGCGCCGCAAGGTCGAGCGGACGGCCGGCCAGCAGGTCCGCGAGCAGTTCGTTCGACTCGACGATGCCGAGCACGTTGTCGCTGCCGCCCTTGCACACGACGATCCTCGTGTGCGGCGACGACGCCACCTGCGCGCGGATGGCTCCAGCGTCGTCGTCGAGGTCGACGGCGTAGAACTGCTGACGCGGGGTCATGATGCTCGTGACGCGGCGCTCATCGAGGCGCAGCACGTTCGACACGAAGGCCTGCTCGCTCTCGTGGAACACGCCCGCTGCCGCGCCCTGCTCCATCAGCACGGCGATCTCCTCGTCGGTCACGGGCGGCTCGCGCTCGGCGCGCTTCGGCACGAGCGACAGCACCGCGTCACTCGATTTCGCGAGCAGCCACACGAACGGCGCGGCGAACTTCTCCAGCCAGCGCATCGGGGTTGCGACCAGCAGCGCGATGCGCTCGGGACCAAGCAGCGCGAGGCGCTTGGGCACCAGTTCGCCGAGCACCACGGACAGGTAGGTGATGACGATGACGGTGGCCGCGAACGCCAGGCCCGCCGCGTGAGGTTCGAGCAAAGGCCACTGCCGCAACCGGGCAGCCAGGGGATCCGCGAGCACGTCCTCGCCCACTGCGCCCGCCAGCACGCCGACGGCCGTGATGCCGATCTGGATGGTGGACAGGAACCGGGACGGCTCACGGTGCAGCGCCGCCGCGGCAGCCGCGCCGGAGTGGCCTTCCTCCTCGAGATGCTGCAGGCGCGCGCCGCGGGAGGCAACGATCGCCATCTCCGACAGCGCAAAGACGGCGTTGAGCGCGATGAGCAGCAGGATCAGCGTGAAGTCCATCGGAATCCAGGCGGCGGCAGGGACGCCCATGATACCTGCCCGGCCTGAAAGGCTCGGCGGCGGGGTTTTCGCGCACCGCACAGCCTGCTACGTTGGGCGCTCAATCCCCGGGAGCCACCCATGACCGCCACCTACCAGCGCATCGTCCTCGCCAGCCGGCCACAGGGCTGGGTCACGCCCGAGAATTTCCGGCTCGAGCGGGTGCCTGTGCCGGCGCCGGGCCCGGGGCAGGTGCTGGTGCGCAACCACTACCTGTCGCTCGACCCGTACATGCGCGGCCGCATGGAAGAGAGCAAGTCGTATGCCGAGTCGCAGAAGCTCGGGGAGACCATGATCGGCGGCACGGTCGGCGTGGTCGAAGCGTCGAACAACCCGGGCTTCGCCGCCGGCGACACCGTGCTCGGCATGTTCGGCTGGCAGGAGTACGGCCTGTCGGACGGCACCGGACTCATGAAGGTCGACACCCGCGCCGTGCCGATGTCGGCCTACCTCGGTGCCGTCGGCATGCCGGGCGTGACTGCCTGGTACGGCCTCAACCGCATCTGCCGTCCGAAGGCCGGCGAGACGGTGCTCGTGTCTGCGGCCAGCGGCGCGGTCGGGAGCGTGGTCGGCCAGCTTGCCAAGCACGCCGGATGCCGTGCGATCGGCATCGCCGGTGGCCAGGAGAAGTGCGATTACGTGGTGTCGGAACTCGGCTTCGACGCCTGTATCGACCACCGCCGCCACGGCGACGTCAAGTCGATGGCTCGCGCGCTGCGCGAGGCGGCACCGAACGGCATCGACGGCCTGTTCGAGAACGTGGGCGGCGTGTGCCTCGATGGCGCGCTCGCCTGCATGAACCCGTTCGGCCGCATCGCGCTGTGCGGCCTGATCGCCGGCTACAACGGGCAGGACATCGCCATCCACCACGTGCGCGCGCTGCTGGTGATGCGCCTCGAGCTGCGCGGCTTCATCGTGAGCGACCACATGGCCGACTGGCCGCAGGCACTCACGGAACTCGGCCGCGGCGTGGCGACCGGCAAGATCAGGTACCGCGAGACCATCGCCGACGGGCTGGCCGCGGCCCCCGAGGCGTTCATCGGCCTGCTGCAGGGCCGCAACTTCGGCAAGCAACTCGTGAAGCTCGCCTGATGCACGCAGCCGCGACCGTTCTCCTGCTGCGCGAGTTCGAAGACGAACTCGAGGTGCTGATGATGCGGCGCGGGGCCGCACTCGCGTTCATGGCGGGCATGTGGGTGTTCCCGGGCGGCAGGGTCGACGCGTCCGATGCTTCGGAGGCGATCCGTGCCCGCATCTCGTCCGACGCGCTCGGCGCGTGGCATGGCCGGCTGCACACGCCGCAGGGCGAGCCGCTGGCCGAGGACGCGGCCCTCGCGCTGCACGTGGCCGCCTGCCGCGAGACGTTCGAGGAGTCCGGGGTGCTGCTCGCCCGAGACCGCGCGGGCGCGGCTTGCAGCGGCGAGCGCATGGCACGCCTGCAGGAACATCGCGAAATCGTGGCGTCCAATGCGGGCGCCTTCGTCGGGCTGCTCGAAGCCGAAGACCTCTATCTCGACCTCGCGCCGCTCGTGTACTGGTCGCACTGGATCACGCCGTCGCTCGAGCCGAAGCGGTTCGATACGCGCTTCTTCGCGATTGCCGTGCCGCCGGACCAGGCAGCCAGCGCCGACCGGAGCGAACTCACCGAGCACGCCTGGGTGAGGCCCGCGCGCGTGCACGAGGCGCTCGAGCGCCGCGAGATCCGCGTCGTGCCGCCGACGCTGCTCACGCTCGAGGACCTGGCGGAAAGCCACGCGCGGCACGGTTCGCTTGCGGCGATGCTCGACGCGGAGCGCGGACGCGCCACCCCACCGGTGATGCCGCGCATCGAAGTATGTTCGGACGAGTTCCGGGTCGTGATGCCGTGGGACGCGGGCTACGCGCAGGTAGCGGGCGAAGGGTGTGAACCCGACTGCGGGTTTCCTCCGCACTTCACGCGGCGCCGCTCGTGCCTGAGCGTGGCGCGAGACCGCGAGGCTCGTTGAAACGAAACAGGCCCCGCGCGGCGAACCGCCCGGGGCCTGGACATTCGGCCGCCAGCGGCGGCCACATCGGGACCGGGATTACTTCGACTCGCCCGGGATCACCGACTTCACGGCGGACTCGACCGCCTCGCTGGCCTGCTCGAAGAGATCCTTGGCCTGGCCGATGACGGAGGTGGCCGTCTTCTCGGCGCTCTCCTGGACCTTCGACACGACCGTCTCGGCCTGCTTCGCCGTCGCGGCGGCCTGCTTCTTGGCAGCCTTCACCGTCTGGGCGATCTGCTTCTCGGCCTTCGCCACGGCCTTCTGGGCCTTCGGCGGCAGCTTCTTGACGGCCTTCTTGACGGCGGCTCGAGCCTGGCGCGGGGCCTTCTTCACGGCAGCGCGGACGGCCGCGACCTTCTTCTGCGCGCGGGCCGGGGCCTTTTTTGCCGTCCTGCGGACGGCGACCTTTGCCTTCGCGACCTTGGCGCGGGCGACCTTCACCTTGGCCTTGGCCTTCGCCTTCGCCTTGGCGGCAGGCTTCTTCTTGGCGGTCTCGCCCTTCGCCTTGCGCTTCAGGTCGGCGCCGTGGGCGCGCTTGTAGCTCTGGATGTCCTTGATGCGGCCCTTGGCATCGCGGACGGCATATAGCTTGGTGCCCTTGCTGCTGCGGTGCGTCGTGCGACGCGCCTTTTTCTTCGCTGCCATTGGAACTCCCTAGGTGGTACGGGCGCGGCGACGGCCGCGCGATGCATCTGCGCGCATTCGACGCTAGAGCAGCCTCAACGCCGAGTCAACAAGGGTTTGCTGCAATCAGCCCGAGCCCTGCAGGCCCTGCGCGATGCCGTTCACCGACGCGATGAGCGCCTCGAACAGCTCGCGATCCTGGCGACCGCCGTCGCGCCAGCGCTTCAGCAGGTCGACCTGCATCAGGTGGATCGGATCCACGTACGGGTTGCGCAGGCGGATCGACCGCTGCAGCGTCGGCTCCGAGTCGAGCAGGCGCGCGCAACCCTTCACCGCGAGGATGTGCTTCTCGGCGAGCTCGTACTCGCGGCGAATCTCGTTCGCCAGGTACTGGTGCTGCGGGGATGCCAGCTGGTCGTAGAATTCGGCGATGCCGGTGTCTGCCTTGGCGAGCACGACCTCGACACCGTCGAGCAGGCTCGCCACGAACGGCCACCGCGCATACATGTCGCTCAAGAGTTCCGCGCCGTGCTGCTCGACCACGGCCTGCAGGCCGGTGCCGACGCCGAACCAGCCGGGCAGCATGTGCCGGCTCTGCGACCACGCGAACATCCATGGGATCGCGCGCAACGCCTCCACCCCCGACCCGCTCGCTCGCGACAGCGGCCGCGACCCGATCTGCATCCTCTCGATGACGTCCACCGGCGTCACGGCCTGGAAAAACTCGACGAATGACGGGTCTTCGTGGACACGCGTGCGGTAGGCCGCCCGGCTCGTGTCGGCCAGCAGGTTCATGGCATCGACCCACCGCGGGTCGAGATCCTCGCTCCGGCGGCCGGCGGCTGCGGTCATCGCGACGGAGTTCACCGCCTGCTCGAAGCTGCGCAATGCGATGGCACGCTGGCCATAGCGTTCCTTGATGCTCTCGCCCTGCTCCGTCACCCGCAGGCGGCCCCGCAGCGCACCCGGCGGCAGGCCCTTCACGAGCGCCTCGATCCGGCCGCCACCCACGCTCACCGATCCGCCGCGGCCGTGGAACACGAGCAGCTCGACACCCGCCGCGTCGCACGCCTCGACCATGGCCGCCTGCGCACGCCGCAACAGCCAGCGAGACGCAGCGATGCCGACGGACTTGTTGCTGTCGGAGTACCCGATCATCACCACCTGGCGGTCGCCCCGCGCGCGCAGGTGTGCCCGGTAGACCGGGTCGGCGAGCAGCCGCCGGACGATCTCGCCGGCGTTCTGCAGGCTGTCGACCGACTCGAACAGGGGTGCCACGTCGAGCGGGATCACTCGGCCCGGTCCGTCGGCAAGGCCTGCCCACTGGGCGAGCAGCAGGACCGCAAGCACGTCGTCGACGTCGCGGGCCATGCTCACCACGTACGAACCGACGGAGGCACGGCCGTAACGGTGGCTGCAGTGCTGCATCGCCTCGAACACCCACAGTGCCCGCTTCGCAGCCGCATCGAGCTCGGCCACCGGCGATTCATCGCGCTCGAGCGCTGACCCGAGCCGCAGGCGCCGCTCCTCGGCGCTGCGCGCAAGCCAGCCTTCTTCGTCCAGCGCGCGGCCCACGATCTCGCGATGGACGTCGGCGTTCTGGCGCACGTCGAGCGTGGCGAGGTGGAATCCGAAGGTGCGGACCCGGCGCAGCATGCGGCGCACGTGGAACAGGCCGGCATGCTCGCCGCGGTTCGCGGCAAGGCTGGCGGCAATCAGCTCCAGGTCGTCGATCAGTTGTTCGGCGCGCTCGTACTGGCCCGTGCGCCCGTCGTAGGTGGCGCGCAGGCGCTCGGCCACCTGCCCGAGCAGCACGCGGTACGGCATGCGGTCGTGGCTCGCGGGGGTCCCCGCCTGCGCCGCCGGGATCAGGCTTCGGTACTGCTCGATGCGCGCGACCACCCCCGGTGACACGGCGGTGCGGTTCGCGCTCTGGCTCAACCGCTCCGCCAGCGTCTGCGTCTCGAGAAAGTAGCGGTTGACGACCAGCTGGTGGTGGCGCAGGCAGCTTTCGCGAATCGTCTTGGCGTGGACGTCCGGGTGGCCGTCCATGTCGCCGCCGACCCACGACCCGAAATGCAGCAACTCGGGAACGCGCACCGTGGACGCCGCTTCGCCGAACGCGGCGCGCAGGGCGTCCTCGATCTCCTCGTAGAAGCCCGGGATGACCTCGTAGATCACCTCGACGAGGAAGAACAGGACGTGCTCGCGCTCGTCCGCGACGGTCAGGCGGTCGCGCGAGTTGCCCGCCGTCTGCCAGCCGGTCGTGAGCTCGGTGCGGACGCGCTCGATGGTCGCGCGGCGTTCCGCCGGCGTGCGCGTGGTGTCGAGCTGGCCGATCAGCAGGCGCGCGATGCGCTGCTGCTGGCGCAGGAGCGTGCGGCGCGTGGACTCCGTGGGATGGGCGGTGAACACCGGCTCGATGCTTAACTGCCCAAGCAGCGTGACCACCTGCTCGAGCGACATGCCGCGGGCGGCCAGCTTGCCGAAGCACTCCTCGAGACCGCCCGGCTGCGGCGTGCTGCTGTCGTTCATGTACTGCCGGCGCCGGCGCACGCGGTGCACCTTCTCGGCCAGGTTCACCACCTGAAACCAGGTGCTGAATGCCCGGATGAGCTCCTGCGCTTCCTTGGGCTCCCGGCCCTGGACGCGCACCACCAGTTCGATTGCAGCCTCAGGCTCGCCCTGGCGGCGCCCGATCGCCGCGTGGCGGTCGCCCTCGACGAGGTCGAAGAGCGCCTGGCCGCACTGGTCCTTCAGGACCTCGCCCACGAGTTCGCCGAGCGCGTGCACGTCGTCGCGCAGCGCCGCGTCCTTGAGCGGGAAGAAAATGCCTTTGCGGGCCATGGCCGCGAATCGCGGACGGTGTCGTTGGTGTGGTTCGAGCCGCGCCGCGCGGCCTGAATCGGGTGTGATCGATGGCGCGAATCGTAGCAGACGCGCCGGGTCCAGCGCGTTGCGAAAACGCCACGCGGGACCGGAACCCGGCCGTCCGGGAGGCCGCCGCCGTTCGCCCGGGGCACAACGCATGGGAAATTGTGACCCGGGGCAGTGCGGTGGTATGTTCACGACGCTTTCGCGCCCGATCAGGTCGGGTTCGTCCAAGACAGTGCAGGGGGATTACATGAATATTGCCAAGTCTCGGCTGCTGGCGCTGGCCGCGGCCCACAGTGCCTCGCTGCTGGCGGTGCCGGCCGTGCTCGCCGCCGAACCGACGGCCGGCCAGATCGAGGAAATCGTGGTCACCGCGCGACAGCGCGAGGAGAAGATCGAGGACGTGCCGGTCACGATCACGGCCTTCACCCAAGCCGACATCCGGAGCGCCGGCATCGAGCGTCCGACGGATTTCATCGCCCTGACGCCCGGCGTGGCACAGGTGCAAACCGCCGAGGCAGGCGACCTGCAGGTCAACATCCGCGGCATCAACACGGGCCGTGACTCCGAGACCAACTTCGCGCTGGTGATCGACGGCGTGCTGCAGACGAACCCGAACGCACTCAACCAGGAATTGAACAACGTCACCCAGATCGAGGTGCTCAAGGGCCCGCAGGGCGCCCTCTACGGCCGCAACGCGCTCGCCGGCGCCATCATCATCACCACGCGCGAGCCGGGTGACGAGTTCGAAGGCGAGGTCACTGCCGGTTACGGCAACGACAACTCGTACAAGGGCAGCCTCTTCCTCGGCGGCCCGGTCGGCAACAGCCGCGCGTCCCTCTCGGCCTACACCCGCAGCACCGATGGCCAGTGGGACAACGAGAAGCTCGATTGCGACGACTGCGTCGACTACTTCGAGGAGACCGGTTTTTCAGGCCGCGTGCTGTGGGAGGCCGCCGGCGGCGAGATGGACTTCAAGGCCAGGTACTCCGAGATCGAGTCCGGCGCAATCAACTTCAACGCCGCGATTGCGCTCGCCGACGTGGCGCCGTTCGTCGGCGACGCGTTCTACGCCGACCCCAACAACCACAACTTCCGCTACATCAACAACGTCAAGCCGCGTAACGAGCAGGAGAACACCAACCTGTCGCTGAAGGGCGAGTGGGCGCTCGACTACGCGACCGTGACGAGCTACCTGGCGTTCAACAAGCAGACCAATTACTTCCTGACTGACGGCACCAGCGACGCGTTCCTGCTGTACGCGTTCAACCTCGGCGGTACGCTGAATTCCGAGGCGGCAGCCACCTGCCAGGCGACCAACGACGCGAACCTCACCGACCCCGGCTACGAGCCGCCGTTCTTCGGCATCCCGTCGAGCATCTGGTTTACGCCGGCCGGCGGCGGCGCGGCAGGCTTCCTGCCGCCCTACGGCCCTTCGACCTGCGGTGGCTACCAGTACCAGCAGCGCGACCAGACCGACACGAGCTTCGAACTGCGCCTCACGTCGCCGGGCGACCAGCGGGCGCGCTGGGTGGGCGGCGTCTACGTGGCGGACATCGAGCGCGACGTGGTGGTATCGCAGGGCGCCGATCTCGGCGGCCGGCTGCTCGCCAAGCCGTTCGTGCCGTCGTCGGGCCCGAACCCCACCGACCTGCTCTACGACGACACGTTCAACAGCCGCGTGTTCGCCGTGTTCGGCCAGCTCGCCTACGACGTGGTGGACGACGTCGAGGTGGCGCTCGCGCTGCGCTACGACATCGAGAAGCGCGAGGTCAGCAACAACGTGCCGGTGTGCGACGGCGAGAACCCCACCGGTTGCCGCGCGCAGACGTTCGGGTTCAACTTCTACTCGAATCCTTACATCAACCCGGCCTACACGGCCAACCCGGCCTACGCCACGGGTGGCATCCCCGACCGCCGCGAGACGTTCGACCAGCTGCAGCCGAAGCTCTCGGTCAACTGGAAACTGACGGACGACTTCGCGGTGTTCGCCTCCTACGGCTACGGGTTCCGCAGCGGCGGCTTCAACTCCTCGGGCAGCGCCGCGACGATCGGACAGGCGTACCGCGGCGAGAACGGCGGCACCACGCCGCTGTGCCTGGGCGCGAACACGACCGGGCCGAACGGGCCCGTGTACCCGCCGGCGTGCGGCCCGAACTCGGTGTTCAACATCTCGGAGGTGTCCGACGTGTTCGACAAGGAGGTGTCGAAGGCGGCCGAGCTCGGCTTCAAGTCGTTCTTCTTCGACCGCACGCTGAGCGTCAACGCGGCGGTGTACCACACCGACCTCGAGGACATGCAGTTCTTCAACTTCTTCGCCGGCCCGTTCGGGCTGCTGCGCGTCGTCACCAACATCGACGAGGTGACGCTGCAGGGCGCCGAGTTCGACTTCCGCTGGCGCGCAAGCGACATGTTCTCGTTCTTCGGCGGCTTCGCCTGGACCGATGGCGAGATCAACAAGTACGAAGGGCGGCCGTACACGGAAGGCAACAAGGTGCCGTATGCGCCGGAGTACACCGGCAACCTCGGTGGCGAAATGACGCTGCCGGTGGGCGCGAACTTCCAGCTCATCACGCGCATCGATGCTTCGTTCGTCGGCGAGACGTGGTTCCACCCGGTGCAGGAGAACCGCCTGCCGAACCTGTTCGGCTACTTCGGCTTCGGCCAGGGCGAGTTCTCGAAGATGAAGCGTGATCCGTACGCCGCGTTGAACGCGCGCATGACGCTGCAGGCCGAGAAGTGGGGCGTGACGGCCTGGGGACGCAACGTGCTCGACGAGGAGTACCTGGCGGAGATCATCCCGGCGCCGGAGTTCGGCGGGTCGTTCATCCACGACGCGCCGGGCCTGTCGTACGGCCTCGACGTGAACTTCAAGTTCTGATCGTTAAGCTCTGGCCCGGCTGACGAGCCAAAGGCCCGGGCCGCTCGCGCGGCCCGGGCCTCTTTACGTGGCGAGGACCGCTCGTGCGGCGGGCCCGGCGGTCGCTAGCCCTTCAACCCGAAGACCCGGATCGCGTTGTCGCGCAGCAGCAGCTGGCGCACTTCGGGCCTGAGATTGAGCTCGGCGATCTCGTCCACGGTGCGCTTGAAGTCGAGCACCGGAAAATCAGTGCCGAACAGCACCTTGGTGCGCCCGTAGCTGTTGATGTACTTCACGAAGCTGTCGGGCCAGTACTTCGGGCTGTGGGCGTCGGCGACGATGAAGACGTTCTCGTGCTTCCACGCCATGGCGATCATTTCGTCGTGCCACGGGATGCCGACGTGGATGCCGCAGAGCTTCAGTTCCGGGAAGTCGCAGGCGACCGCGTCGAGGGTGATCGGCCGGCCGACGCTGCGCAGGCGCTGGTCGGGCGAGTAGATCAGCGACTGGCCCACCTGCGTGAGGAACGGCACGCCGAGTTCGCAGCACTTGGCGTAATAGGGATACCAGCGCGCGTGGTCGGGCGCCGTCTCGAACCAGTGCGGGTACGCGTGCGCGCCGATGAAACCCATGTGCTTCACCGCGTCCTCGAAAGCGCGCAAGCCGCTCATGCCCTGCGTGGGATCGACGCCCGCAAGGCCGTAGAACCGCCCGGGAAACTTCTCGCAGGCGCGCGCCACGACTTCGTAGGGCATGTGGTACGAGCCCGGCAGGCCCAGCCGCCCCGTGCGTGCCGCCACGAGGAAGCCGCGCTCGATGCCCGCCTCCGCCATGCGCTCGAGCATCTGCTCGAGGCTGATCGCCGACATCGGGCTCCTCGCCTTCACCTTGCCCTGGAAGAACCCGTCCTTCCAGTCGGGGCGGTGCGACAGCGCCTCGGGCGTCCAGATGTTGACGACCGCGTCGATCGCCTTCACGTCCACCGTGTCCAGTCCCATCGTCTTGACCTCTTGGCCTCAGTCACCGGCCGAAAGCGCCGCGCCCGAGGCGAGCAGGGATTCGATGCGTTCGCTCGCGTACCCGAGTTCCTCGAGCACTTCGCGCGTGTTCTCGCCGAGCCGCGGCGCGTGCCTGCGCGTGACGTCCGCCGGTGTGCCCGAGAAGTTCACGGGGAACGCCGTGGTCCGCAGCTGGCCCTCGGTCGGGTGATCCAGGGTCTTCCAGAAGCCCGTGGCCACGAGGTGCGGGTCGGCCGCGAGGTCCTCGAGCGTGTTGACGCGGTTGATCGGCACGCTGGTCGGCGCGAACAGGTCGAGCCACTCCTGCGTCGTGCGCGTCGCCATGATCTGCGCGGTGATGTCGTATGTGTCGTCGATGTTGCGCGTGCGGTCGCCCATGGTGCGGAACCGCGGGTCGTCCTTGAGTTCGGCATGCCCGGTCACGTCGCAGAACGTGTCCCAATGCGCGTTCATGTAGGGCAGGATCGCCACGTAGCCGTCCTTGGTCCTGTACGGGCGGCGGTGGATGCTCATCAGGCGCACGTAGCCCGGCGGCCCGAGCGGCGGCTCGAACGTCATGCCCCACAGGTGCTCGGCCATGACGTACGAGACCATCGTCTCGAACATCGGCACTTCGAGTTCCTGGCCGTGACCGTTGCGCTCGCGCGCGAACAGCGCCGCGAGCACGCCGTACACCACCGTGATCGCCGTGGTCTTGTCGGCGATGATGGTCGGCAGGTAGCGCGGCTCGCCGAGCACCAGCTTGTTGAGCATCGCGACGCCGGCGATCGACTGGATCGAATCGTCGAGCGCGCCCTTGCTCCCGTACGGCCCGCGCTTCGCGTAGCCGTAGGAGCCGCAGTAGATGAGCATCGGGTTCACGGCCTCGAGCGCCGCGTAGTCGAGCCCGAGCTTGGTCATCACCTGCGGGCGGTTGTTGTGGATGAAGACGTCGGCCGTGCGCACCAGGTCCAGCACCGCCTCGCGGGCCGCGGGCTGCTTCACGTCGAGCACCACGCTGCGCTTGTTGCGGTTGCAGGTGAGGTACAGCGCCGCCATGCCCGTGTGGCGCGCAAGGCCGAGCTGGCGGTTGCTGTCGCCGTTCGGCGGCTCGATCTTGATCACGTCCGCGCCCATGTCGGCGAGGATCTGGCAGGCCCACGGCCCGAGTACCACGCTCGTGAGCTCGACGACGCGGACCCCGCTCAGCGGTCCTGGCATGCAAATCTCCTCAGGCCGGTGCCCAGCCCTTGTTCTCGGTGTCCCAGGCCCGCTTGAGCGTCTGGGCAAACGTATAGCGGTCGCCAGCGTGCTCCGTCACCGACAGGCACAACAATTCGCCCCGCTCGTCGCGGTAGCGGCGCACCACGGTCATGCTCGGGCTGCCCGGTTCGACCCCGAGCGCCGCGGCGGCGTCCGCCGGCATCGGGCGCGCGGAGACGTCCACCGCCACCTCGACGACGTGCACGCCGAAGCGCCGCTCGATCAGCTGGGACGCGAGGTCGCGCGTGCGGCCGACCTGCGGCGCCACGGCAGCGAACTTCGGGCGCAGGTACAGGTCGAGCTGGCAGATCGGCGGGCGCCGGCCCGGCATGCGCCGCACGGCGCGGATCCGCATCCAGCGCGAGCCCTGCTTGCAGCCGGTGAGCGCGGCCTGCGCGGCGTTCAGAACCACGAAGCCGGTGGCGGACACCTGCATGCGGCTCTCGCGGGGATATTTCATCAGCTCCGACGGCGAACTCACGCGGTGCACGTAGGCCCGGCTCGGCCGGCGCTGCAGCACGCGCGTCCCGACTCCGCGACGGCGCTCGACGAGGCCGAGTTCCTCGAGCTGGCGCAGCGCGTCGCGGATCGTGTGGCGGCTCGCGCCGTACCCGTCCATCAGCTGCAGCTCGCCGGGCAGCACCCCGCCCACGGGCACGCGCCCGCTGCGGATCTTCCCGATCAGGTCTTCCGCGATTTCCCTGTAACGCGTCACCCGCCGCCTCCCTCCCCGGTCCGCCGCCCCCGGCATTTGTCCGGACAAAGTCTGAATGATATACAGGATCCGGCCCCGGCGCCCATGCCGTCCCATCCCGAGAGGTAATCATGGTCCAGATGACCAAGCA
This sequence comes from Gammaproteobacteria bacterium, assembly GCA_019136105.1. Lineage (GTDB taxonomy): Bacteria > Pseudomonadota > Gammaproteobacteria > Steroidobacterales > Steroidobacteraceae > RPQJ01. The sequence continues at coordinate 7,658 of JAGVUU010000092.1, read as the reverse complement.
ACTGGGCGGTCAGCGTTACCGCGAGACCTTCGGCCGCAGCTACGAGGACTTCGCGGTGGGCGACGTGTACGAACACCGGCCCGGCAGGACGATCACCCAGGCCGACAACACCTGGTTCACCCTGCTGACCATGAACACCCACCCGCTGCACTTCGACGAGGAGTACGCGAAGGCCACCGAGTTCGGACGCTGCCTGGTGGCGAGCCCGCTCACCGTGGCGATCCTCGTGGGCATGAGCGTCACCGACGTCAGCCAGAAGGCCATTGCCAACCTCGGCTGGCGCGAGATCCGCCTGCCCGCCCCGGTGTTCGCCGGCGACACGCTGTATGCGGAATCCGAGGTGCTCGAGAAACGCGAGTCGAAGAGCCGTCCCGAAGCCGGCCTGGTCACCGTGCGGACCACCGGCCGGAAGCAGGACGGCACCGTCGTCTGCACCTTCGAGCGCACCATCCTGGTGGCCAGGCGCGGCCACAGTGTCGAAGATCGCATCGGCTATTGACGGAGCTGAGCACATGACCACGCAACCGCGCGGCCGGCACTCCGGCGCCTCGCCCGAGGACGAGGCACAGGTCCTCGACACGATCGACCGTTGGGTCGAGAAGGAAGTCCGCCCGATCGCGCGCAAGTTGGACCAGGCCGACGAGTACCCCGCCGACCTCGTCCAGCAGATGAAGGAACTCGGGCTGTTCGGCGCCACCATCGGGCAGGAATGGGGAGGGCTCGGGCTCTCGGCCACGACCTACGCGAAGGTCGTCGCGCGCATCTCGCAAGCCTGGATGGCGCCGACCGGCATCTTCAATTCGCACCTGATCATGGCTGCCTGTGTCGAGCGCAACGGCACCGAGGAGCAGAAGCGCCGCTACCTCCCCCGCTTCGCCACTGGCGAACTGCGCGGCGGCATCGGCCTCACGGAGCCGAACGCCGGCACCGACCTGCAGGGCATCCGCACGGTCGCGCGCCGCGACGGCGACGACTACGTGATCGACGGCACCAAGACCTGGATCACGAACGGCGTGTACGGCACCTGCTTCGCCGTGCTCACCAAGACCGACCCCGAGGCCGAACCGCGCCACAAGGGCATGAGCATGTTCATCGCGGAGAAGGGCCCGGGCTTCACCGTGGGGCGCAAGATCCGCAAGCTCGGTTACCGCTCGATCGACAGCGCCGAGCTGGTGTTCGAGAATTTCCGCATCGGCGCCGACCAGCTCGTGGGCGGCATCGAGGGGCGCGGTTTCCACCACGCGGTGGGCGGGCTCGAGCTCGGCCGCATCAACGTCGCCGCCCGCGGCGTCGGGCTCGCCACCGGCGCATTCAAGGATGCGCTCGCCTACGCGCAGCAGCGCCAGACCTTCGGCAAGCCGATCGCCCAGCACCAGGCGATCCAGCTCAAGCTCGCCGACATGGCGACTCGTGTCGAGGCCGCGCGGCTCCTGGTCGAGCAGGCCGCGCGCAAGTACGACACGGGAGAGCGCTGCGACCTCGAGGCGGGGATGGCGAAGCTGTTCGCGTCGGAGACCGCGGTCGAGAACAGCCTCGAGGCGATGCGCATCTTCGGCGGCTACAGCTACTCCGTGGACTTCGACGTGGAGCGCTACTATCGCGACTCGCCGCTCATGTGCATCGGCGAAGGCACCAACGAGATGCAGCGCATCATCATCGCCCGCCAGCTGGTCGAGAGGAATCCGGTGTGAGCGCGCCGCTGCCACTCGAAGGCATCCGGGTCCTCACTTTCGAGAACTTCGGTGCGGGGCCGTTCGGCTCGATGTACCTCGCCGACCTCGGCGCCGAGGTGATCAAGATCGAGAGCCGCGACCAGGGCGGCGACGCCACGCGCAGCATGGGGCCGTTCTTCCTGGGCGAGCACGACAGCCACTTCTTCCAGACCTTCAACCTGAACAAGAAGAGCGTGGCGCTGAACCTCAAGCGCCCGGAAGGCCAGGCCGCTTTCCATCGCATCGTGCGCACGGCCGACGTGGTGATGAACAACCTGCGCGGCGACCAGCCGGGAAAACTCGGCCTCGACTACGCCGCGCTGGGGCCGGTCAATCCGCGCATCCTCTGCGCGCACCTGTCAGCCTACGGCCGCGATAACGAGCGCAAAGGCTGGCCCGGCTACGACTACCTGATGCAGGCGGAGGCCGGTTACCTGCACCTCACCGGCGAGCCCGGGACGCCCCCGGCGCGCATGGGCCTGTCGATCATCGACTACATGACCGGCATCACCACCGCCGTGGCGGTGCTCGGTGCGCTGATCGGCGTGATGAAGTCCGGCCGCGGCCGCGACATCGACGTGTCGCTGTTCGACGTGGCGCTGCACCAGCTCACCTACCCGGGCAACTGGTACCTCAACGAAGGCCACCCCACGGAGCGGCTGCCGCGCAGCTCGCACCCGTCGGCGGTGCCGGTGCAGCTCTTCAAGACGCGCGATGGCTGGATCTTCGTGATGTGCATGACGGAGAAGTTCTGGCAGGCGCTGCTCGGCGTGCTGGGCCGCGAGGACCTCGCCTCCGATCCGCTCTTTGCCGACGCCAAGGCGCGCCGAACGAACCGCGATGCACTCACTTCAGTACTGGACGCCGAGTTCGGGCGCGAGACCACGCAGCACTGGCTCGGCCTCCTGCAGGGACTGCTGCCGGTCGCGCCGGTCCACGATCTCGCGCAGGCCCTCGACAACCCGTTCGCCAAGGCGCTCGGCATGGTGCGCAACCTGCCCCACCCTGCCCGCCCCGATTTCCGCGTGCTCGCCAACCCGATCAAGCTCGACGGCGACCGGCTGCCCTCGCGCTGCGCGCCGCGGCTCGGCGAGCACACCGACGCGATCCTGTCGGAGGCCGGCCTGACCGCTGAGGAAATCGAGACGCTGCGTGCCAGCGGGGTCGCGGGATGAAGCTCGATGGCGTGCGTGTGCTCGACCTTGCACTGTTCCTGCCGGGGCCGCACCTGTCGCAGGTCATGGCCGACCACGGCGCCGAGGTCATCAAGCTCGAACCGCCCGGCGACGGCGACCCCGGCCGGCACATCGGCCTCGGTGAGCACGGCCACAGCGTGTTCTTCCGCAACCTCAACCGCGGCAAGAAGAGCGTCAGCCTCAACCTCAAGACGGCCGCCGGCCGCGAAGCGCTGTTGCGCATCGCGGAAACCGTGGATGTCTTCATCGAGGCGTTCCGCCCCGGGGTCGCGGCGAAGCTCGGCTTCGACTACGAGACCGTGCGCCAGCACAATCCGCGGGTCATCTACGTGTCGCTCACGGCCTTCGGCCAGACCGGCCCATACCGCGACGTACCCGCCCACAACCTCGCCTGCGAGGCACTCGCCGGCACGGTGAGCGTCAACCTCGGGCAGGACGGCCAGCCCGCGATGCCGCACGTGCCGGTGTCGGATTTCGCAGCGGCGTCGATGGGCCTCGCCGGCGTCCTGATGGCGCTCTATCGCCGCGAGAGAACCGGCACCGGCGACCGGCTCGACATCAGCATGCACGATGCCGCGCTCGCCTGGCTGCCGAACGTGCTCGGGCCTGTATTCGTCGAGAAGCGTGCCCCGGTGCCGCAGCACGAGCGCACCTGGGGTGGCGGCGCGTTCTACCGCATCTATCGCACGGCCGACGGCCGCCACGTCGTGCTCGGCGGCCAGGAGATCAAGTTCGTGCGCAACCTGCTCACCGAGTGGGGACGGCCCGACCTGATCGCGCTGTGCGAGCGCGGCCCCGGGCCCCACCAGCAACCCGTGATCGATTTCCTGCAGGGCGTCTTCGAGACGAAGACGCAGGCCGAATGGATCGACTGGTTCCGCGGCCGTGACGTCTGCTTCGCCCCGGTGAAGAACCTGCGCGAGGCGTTCGACGACCCGCAGGTGCGGGCACGCGAAATGCGACTTGTGGACGAACTGGGGCAGGAGCACATCGGCCTGCCCATCAAGTTCGCGGCAGAGCCCGGGCGCGCCGACTTCACGCTGCCGCGGCTCGGTGAGCACACCGAGCAGGTGTTGCGTTCGGTGGGGTACTCGGACGCGGAACTGGCTGCGCTGCGCGAAAGCGGTGCGTTCTAGGCCTGGGGCAACGACGGCACTCGCCGCGACCAATCCGTTGCGGTCTCGAACGCGTGCGCGACCCGCAGCAGCACGGCTTCGGCGAACGGCCGCGCGACGACCTGGAAGCTCGTCGGCAGGCCGTTGCCGGTGAAGCCGCAGGGCACCGAGAGCGCCGGCAACCCGAGGTAATTGAACGGCGCCGTGCAACGGACCAGCACCGCGATCCTGTCCCACATGACCGCCGCGCCGCCGACGTCCGTCTCCGCGAGCGTCGGCACCGGGATACCGAGCGTCGGCAGGTACAGCACGTCACACTCGGCGAACACCGACTCGACGAACCGGCGCAGGAGCCGTGGCCGCAACTGTTGTGCCTGCTCGTAGGCCGCCGCCGGAATGGCGAAGCCGGTGGCCGCGCGCGTCCGCACTTGCGGCGAATACTCGGACGCATGCGTGCGCATCCATGACCCGTGAACCGCGGCCGCCTCCGAGTACACCAGCACGCGGCTCAATTCCGTGAGGTGTTCAGGCGACGGCACATCGATCGGCACGACCGTCGCGCCGAGCGAATGCAACGTGCGCAATGCCTCCGAGACCGCGCGGCTCACGTCCGGCGCGACCACATCGAAGAAGTGATTCTGCGGCACGCCGATCCTCAGGCCGGCGATGCCTCGCCCAAGGCCGGCTTCGTAATCCGGCGTGGGCCGGTGGCTGCTGCGTGCGTCCGCCGGATCGTGACCGGCGACGACGGTGAGCAGCCTCGCGACGTCGCGTGCCGATCGGCCGAGGATGCCGGGCACGTCCACCGACGGTGCCAACGGCATCATGCCCGCCAGGCTGACGCGACCGTTGGTCGGCTTCAGTCCCAGCACACCGCACGCACTCGCGGGCAGGCGAACCGAGCCGCCGGTGTCCGAGCCGAAGCTTCCCCACGCGAGTCGCGCACCCACGGCGGCGCCGCAGCCGCTCGACGACCCGCACGCCACATAGTCCGGGTCCCAGGGATTGCGGCAGTCGCCGAGATACGCGTTGTGTCCAGTCGGCCCGAGCGCGAACTCCGCCATGTTCAGCGTGCCGAGTTCGATTGCGCCGGCAGCATCGAGCCTCGCGAGCACCGTGGACAGCACGTCACCCGCGGGCGGGGCCGCTCGCGATCCCATGGACGAACGGCGGCCGGGCCGGAAGAACATGTCCTTGTGGGCAAGCGGCACCCCGTGCAGGGGGCCAAGCGCCTCGCCGCCCCGCACCGCCGCATCCGCGAGATCGGCTGCAGCCAGCGCCGTTTCGGCCTGCACGCAGGCGAACGCGTTGACCACGGGCTGCCACTGCGCGATGCGTTCGAGCGCTGCCTCGACCAGCGCGCGGCTCGTGATCCTGCCCTCGCGCACCGCATCGGTCGCTTCGGTCAGCGTCAGTTCGCAGGGACTCATTGGGGCGGGTCGGCCAGTGATTCGAGAACGTCGAGGAATGCCGCGCTGCCGGTGGTCAGCAGGCCCGCTTCGGCGTTGCGCAGGGTCTCACTCATCGCCGCAATCGCCGCCGTGGCGCCCGCGGCGATGCGCTCCGCCGCAGTGGCGTCGATCCAGTGCTGGCCTTGGGCCCGCGCAAGGACGAGCACCGTGCCGGCGTCGATCTTCTGCACTCGAGGCTCCTCAGGGCGCTGGCAGCGGCGTGCGCAAGTCGACCGCCACCTGCCAGCGGCGGCCCTCGCGGCTCCACACGCGCACGAACAGCGAGCGCCCCGACCCGTCCGGCGACTGCAGGACGCCGTGCGTGACCGCGAGGTCCGTGCCCGGCTCGAACACCGTGCCGACGGTGCTCGCAACCGAGCCGGGACCAAATGCCGCATCAACCGCGGGCTGCAATGCTGACAGCGGGCCGGGAGCCACGTCGTCCCGGTAGATCAGGGCACCCTCGCCGGCTGTGCGCTGCAATGCCGGCAGCAATCCCCGTCGCGCAACCTGCTCGTTGAATCGCCGCTCGGCCGCGGCGAGACCGTCGAGGTCGCCGCGCCCGGTGCACTTTCCCTCACGGGCGTCCGGCCAGGACTGCGCGAACGCCGTCTGGAGCTGACCGGCGGGCACGGCGCCGGCATGATCGACCCCGTGGTCGAGCACCACGCGCCACTGGGATTGCGCGTCCAGCCGCCAGAGGCTGAGGTAGTGACCTGCGACAGGCTCGCCGCCTTCGCTGTTCGAGTACCGCCACGGACCCGTCGTCACTGCGAGCGCGGCAGTGCAGCCAACTGCCACCGCGTCCGGCGACCACTCGAGCCGCCCGCCCGCGGGCTCGTGCGTTGCCAACCACTCCTGCCCGCGCACCGCCTCGGGCCGGAACAGCACGGCATCGTCGGCGAGATACTCGATGAAGGCCGCGTGGTGCCCGATCTCGGCAGCCCGGGACGCGAATGCCGCATCCGCAGCGCGCGCATCCTCGGCGGCCGTGGAACCGGACGCCGTCGGCGGCAGTCCAAGCAACGTCGCCAGCAAACACGGCCACAGGGTTTTCATGTCGTTGGAATGCCGCAGTCCGGGTCCGCCGGAGCATAGCGCGCCGCCGCGGGCCGCGCCCAGCCGCATTCTGTTAACATCGGCCCGCTCCCCAACCTGAGAAATACCCACGATGCAGAGAGTTTTCGCGCTCCTCCTCGCCTCGCTCGCGCTCGCCTTCGGCAGCGTCGGCGCCCAGGCGTCGTCTTCGACCGACAGGCGGCTCGAGGAGTCTCGCAAGGTGTTCGAGTCGTTCTCGTTCCTGACCGAGCAGGCGATCCCGACGTGGCTCCTCGAGCGCGCGTACGGCGTGGTCGTGGTGCCGCGCGTGATCAAGGGCGCACTGATCATCGGCGGCCGCGGTGGCAAGGGCGTGATGGCCGTGCGCAACCCGGACGGCACGTGGAGCAATCCCGTTTTTGTCACGCTCGCCGGCGCCAACGTCGGTTTCCAGTGGGGCGTGCAGTCCACCGACCTCGTGCTGGTGCTGATGTCGCGCAAGAGCGTCGAGGGCATCGCGGGCGGCAAGGTGACCCTGGGCGCGGATGCCAGCGTGGCCGCGGGCCCGCTGGGGCGTTCGGCCGCGGCTGCCACCGATGCGACGCTGCAGGCACAAGTGCTGGCCTATGCGCGCAACGAGGGCATTTTCGCCGGCGTGGCGATCGATGGCAGCGTGATCGCGATCGACGACAAGGCGAATGCCTCGGCCTACGGCGTCTCCGGCATCCTCGCGTCGCAGATCCTCGCGGGCGAGGTCCCCGCGCCCCCCGCTGCGCGGGCCTTCACCGATACACTCACGCGCGCGACCAGTGGCGCCACTGCGGCGCCGGCCAAGAGCGCACCGGCCGCACCGGAACAGCCCGCCGCCCCGCAACCCCCGGCGACCGAAGGCGCGAAGACGTTCCCGATGGAAGACCCGGCACCGGGCGCTCCGCCGCCGCAATAACCTGCGAACTGCAGGCCACGGCGCGCCCACCAGAAGGGGAACGACGCGGTGAGAGCACTGAGGATCGTCTTCTACTCGGCAGCCGGGCTGATCGGCATGTTCCTGCTGGTGGGCGTGTTCCTGCCCACCACGGCGCACGTCGAGCGCTCGATCGCGACCAGCGCGAGCCCGGCCACCGTGTACGGCATCGTGAACAGCTT
>JAGVUU010000222.1 GCA_019136105.1 Gammaproteobacteria bacterium | reverse complement strand
CTGGCTGCCTCCCGGGATGAATGTGGCAGCGCCCGGAGAGAGTGCGCCCGCGGGCGGGGCTGCTGCGAGTCGTTTGAAGAATAGGCGAGGCATCCCCATAATTCAACGCCTCTCGGGGCGGGTGGACGGCAGCAGATGGCTCGATCGGGTCCGACTTCTCCCTGCATCAATGTGTGCGTCCTCGACGAGCACAATTGCTGCAAGGGATGCCGCCGCACCGTCACGGAGATCGCTCGCTGGAGCCGCCTGAGCGCCGACGAGCAGTGGGCCGTGATCGCACGGATCGAACGGGTGCGCGCCGATGAACGGCGCGCCGCAACTGCCGCCGCGAGCGCGGCCGAGGGTTAGAGCGTGGACGTCAATCAGCGCATCCAGGAACAACTCAAGTCGAACCCCGTCGTGCTCTACATGAAGGGCACGCCGGACTTCCCGCAGTGCGGCTTCTCGGCCGCCGCGGTCCGCACCCTCGAGGCGTGCGGGGCGAGCTTCGGCTACGTCAACATCTTCGAGGATCCCGAGTTGCGCGAAGCGCTCAAGCGCTATTCGAACTGGCCGACGTACCCGCAGCTGTACGTGAACGGCGAGCTGGTCGGCGGCTCGGACATCCTCACCGAGATGTTCCAGAAGGGCGAGCTGCAGCAGCTGCTCGATGAGGCCGGGGCCGTCAAGAAGGCCTGAGGCCCTCAGTCTTCCAACGGGGGTGGCCCATCCTCGTTCACCGCGAGGCCGGGCGACCGCTCGAGCGCTTCCTCGTACATGAACCGGAACCGGTTGCAGACCTTGCAGAACAGCGCCGCGGTGCGCTCCGCGTCGTAGATGGCCGAGTGCGCGCCGGCCGGGTCCCAGTCGAGGCCGGCCGCCGTCACCGCGCGCGACAGCACCGTCTGTCCGAGCGCGACGCCGCCGAGCGTGGCCGTGTCGAAGCTCGAGAACGGGTGGAACGGGTTGCGCTTGATGTCGGTGCGCGCGACCGCGGCGTTCAGGAAGTTGAGGTCGAACGAGGCGTTGTGGCCCACCAGCACGGCGCGCGTGCACTCCGCTTCGCGCACGGCCTTGCGCACCTCCCGAAACAGCTGCGTCAGCGCCTCCTTCTCGGGCATCGCCGGGCGGAGCGGGTGGTGAGGATCGATGCCATTCACCGCCAGCGACGCGGGATCGATGCGCGAGCCGTGGAACGGTTGCACGTGGTAGCGGAACGTCGCGCCCGGGCGCAGCTCGCCGCCGGGCGTCATCTCGATCAGGACGGCCGCGAGCTCCAGCAACGCGTCGGTCGACGCGTTGAAGCCCCCGGTTTCGACGTCGATCACGACCGGCAGGAATCCGCGGAAGCGGTTGCCGATACGGTTACCGGGCTCGGTTGCGCTCACCCGGTCACCAGCTTCCATGCGATCTTGCCACCTGCGCGCAGCGGCACCAGTTCATCTGCCCCGAACGGATAGCCCGAGGGCACGGTCCATTCCTCGCGGACGAGGGTGATGGACTCCTGGTTGCGGGGCACGCCGTAGAAATCGGCGCCGCGCTCGGATGCAAACGCCTCGAGCCGGTCGAGGCGGCCAGCGGCGTCAAAGACTTCCGCATACAACTCGATGCCGGCGTGTGCCGAGAAGATGCCGGCACAGCCACAGGCATTCTCCTTCGTGTGACGGGCATGCGGTGCGCTGTCCGTGCCGAGAAAAAAGCGCGGATCGTCGCCAGTGGCGGCTGCGACCAGCACCTCGCGGTCCCGCTCGCGCTTGAGCACCGGCAGGCAGTAGTGGTGCGGACGGATGCCGCCCTCGAACATGGCGTTGCGATTCATGAGCAGGTGCTGGGGCGTCATCGTGGCCGCTACGCCAGGGCGTGCGCCGCGCACGAAGTCCACGGCGGCGGCCGTGGTCACGTGCTCGAACACCACCTTGAGCGCGGGCACGCGCTCAACGATCCGCGACAGCACGCGATCGATGAATTCCCGCTCGCGATCGAAGACGTCGACGTCGGGGTGCGTCACCTCGCCGTGGACCTGCAGCACGAGCCCCGATTCGGCCATGGCCTCGAGCGCGCCCCACACGTTGTCGATCGAGGTGACGCCGGCGTCGGAATGCGTCGTGGCGCCGGCGGGGTAGAGCTTGGCGCCCACCACGAAGCCGCTCGCCCGGGCCTTCCGGATCTCGTCCGGCGGCGTGCGGTCGGTGAGGTAAAGCGTCATCATCGGTTCGAAGCGCATGCCTTCGGGCAGCGCCTGCAGGATGCGCGCGCGGTAGCCGGCGAGCGCGGCCGTGGTGGTCATCGGCGGCTTCAGGTTCGGCATGACCAGCGCGCGCGCGAAACGCGCGGCAGTGTGCGGCAGAACGGCAGCGAGATGTGCGCCGTCGCGCAGGTGCAGGTGCCAGTCGTCGGGGCGGCGGATGCGGAGCGTGCTCACGAACGGGGCTCCAGGCGTTCGAGCCAGGCGCCGTCGCCGAGCAGTTGTGCGGCGAACCGCACGCCGAATCCGGTGAACTCGGTCGGCACGTGGGCGAGTCCGCCCTTGTGCTCGCTCGACGACAGGTCGACGTGCACCCAGGGGAGTCCGTCGGGGACGAAGCGGCTCAGGAAACGCGCGGCGAGGATGTGGTCGCCCTTGTTGTCCATCGAGCACTGCATGACGTCGGCGATCGGGCTGTCGATCTCGTCGTCGAAATCCTTGTCCATCGGGAAGCACCAGACGCGTTCGCCGCTCGCCCGGCCCGCCGACTGCAACAGCGGTTCGAGGGACGAGCGATTGGTGAATGCACCGCTGTAGCGCTCCGTGAGCGCGTTCACGCACGCCCCGGTGAGCGTGGCGAAGTCGAGCAGCAGGGCGGGCTTGGCGCGCGCAGCCAGGGCGAGCGTGTCGGCGAGCACCATGCGGCCCTCGGCATCGCTGTGCACCACCTGGATCGTGACGCCGTTCGACGCCCGCACCACCTCCTGCGGACGGTAGGCGCGCGGACCGATCTGGTTCTCGGTGAGTGCCAGCCAGCAATCGATTGCAACGGGTGCGCGGCGGCGCGCCAGTGCGAGCAGCGTGCCGACGGCCACGGCGCTGCCCTGCATGTCGCCGTGCATCTGGAACATGCCCTTGTGCGACTTGAGGTTGATGCCGCCGGTGTCGAAGCAGATGCCCTTGCCGACGAGCCCGAGGCGCCGGCGGACGCGCGTGCCGCGCGGCCGGTAGGTGAGCCGCGCGATGCCAGCGCCCCGGTGATCGTTTGCGCGAGTGACCGCGAGGAAGGCGCCCGCGCCGAGGCGCTCCAGGGCGCGTTCGTCGTAGAAGCGGAACGCCCAGCCCTCGCGTCGCGCCAGTTGCGCGAGCGCGCGCCGGTACGCGACGCAGTCGAGCTCGTTCGGTGGCAGGGTGGTGAGCCAGCGGGCGAGGTGATTGCCTGCGGCCGTGGCGGCCGCCAGTTCGAGGTCGGCGCCGCGCCCGCCGTGAACGTCGATCGTGCGCAGCTCCGGGGCTGGCGTGGGCTTGGTCTTGCGTTGTGGCATCGGCGCCGCGTGTGCCATGGCGGCACTGGCGAGCGCTTCGAGGACGGCGGCGGAAGCCGTGGCATCGAGGGCGGCCGCGTGGCACTGCAGCGACGCGACGCCCGGCCTGACGAGCTCGCGCATCAGTCGGCCGGCGAGCGAGAGACGCTCGAACGCGCTGGCGCCCGCGCCGACGAAGCCGACGGCGGCGAGCGTGTGCCGCGCGTTGGGCAGGCGGGTGACGAGCAGCGGCGCAGAGGCCGTGCGGCCGGACTTGCGGTACAGCGACTGCCAGAGTGCCGCGTGCGGCAGCTTCGCGAGCGCGGCGGCAGGATCCGCGTCGCCGATCATGAATGCCGCCGCATCGCTGCGAGCGAGGCCGGCTTCGGTCGCGGACGCGGGCCGGCGCCGCAGCGCAAAATCGGTTTCAGGCGGAAGGATCTGCATGACGGGACTTGCCTTGACCCTTGTGGGAGCAGCGCGGATCATTGCGCGTCGGCATGCTATCAGGGCGTGCCGCGCAAATCATTATTCGCAGGCTTGCGGGCACACCATGTTCGACGCTTCCAAGATCGAAGACGCCGACCCGGACGAGACGCGCGAGTGGCTCGAGTCCATCGACTCGGTGCTGCGCGTCCACGGCGCGGAGCGGGCGCACTACCTGCTCGAGCGCGTGATCGACTACACGCGCCGTTCGGGGGCGTACCTGCCGTTCAAGCCGAACACCGCCTACGTCAACACCATCTCGACGGCGCAGGAACACGAATACCCGGGCGACCGTGCGCTTGAAAAGCGCATCAAGGCCTACATCCGCTGGAACGCCATGGCGATGGTCGTGCAGGCGAACCGGCAGAGCTCGGAGTACGGCGGCCACATCGCCACGTACGCCTCCGCTGCGACGCTCTACGAAGTGGGCTTCAACCATTTCTGGCGCGCGCCGAGCGAACAGCACCCCGGCGACATGGTGTTCATGCAGGGTCACTCGTCGCCCGGCATCTACGCGCGGGCGTTCCTCGAGGGGCGGCTCAGCGAGGACCAGCTGCGCCGCTTCCGCGAGGAGGTGGGCGGCGGCGGCCTGTCGTCTTACCCGCACCCGTGGCTGATGCCCGACTTCTGGCAGTTCCCGACAGTGTCGATGGGACTCGGCCCGATGATGGCGATCT
>JAGVUU010000342.1 GCA_019136105.1 Gammaproteobacteria bacterium | reverse complement strand
TGCATCAGGCTGATCGCCTGGCTCTGCAGGTAGTTGTCGCGCAGCACCAGCTGGCCTACCTCGTCGGTCATCCGGGCCAGCAGGCGGTTGCGCGCGGTGCGCGTCTGCTTGGCGCGCCGCTGCACCACGTCGAGCAGGATCTTGATGTTCACCTCGTGGTCCGAGCAGTCGACGCCGCCGGAGTTGTCCACGAAGTCGGTGTTGACGCGGCCGCCGTGCAGGGCGAACTCGATGCGGCCGAGCTGCGAGCAGCCGAGGTTGCCGCCTTCGCCGATCACCTTGCAGCGCAGCTCGCGGCCGTCGACGCGCACTGCGTCGTTGGCCCGGTCGCCGATCTGCGGGTTGGCTTCCCACGACGCCTTCACGTAGGTGCCGATGCCGCCGTTCCACAGCAGGTCGACCGGCAGCTTGAGGATTGCGCGGATGATCTCGGTGGGCGTGGCGCGCGCCGCCTCGATGCCGAGCAGCGTGCGCGCCTGCGGCGACAGCGCGATGTCCTTGGCGTCGCGCGGGAACACGCCGCCGCCCTTGGAGACCAGCTTCGCGTCGTAGTCCGCCCACGAGGAGCGCGGCAGGTTGAACAGGCGCTGGCGCTCCCGGAAGCTCGACTCGGCGTCGGGCTCGGGATCGAGGAAGATGTGCTGGTGGTTGAATGCGGCCACCAGGCGGATGTGGGGCGACAGCAGCATGCCGTTGCCGAACACGTCGCCCGCCATGTCGCCGATGCCGGCCACCGTGAAGGGCTGGCTCTGCGTGTCGATGCCCATTTCACGGAAGTGGCGCTTCACGCATTCCCACGCGCCCTTGGCGGTGATGCCCATCTTCTTGTGGTCGTAGCCCGCCGAGCCGCCCGAGGCGAACGCATCTCCGAGCCAGAAGCCGTACTCGGCCGCAAGTGCATTCGCGGTGTCGGAGAACGACGCCGTACCCTTGTCGGCGGCGACCACGAGATAGGGATCGTCCGGGTCATGGCGAACGACCTCGGCGGGCGGCAAGACCTTGCCGTCGCGCACGTTGTCCGTGATGTCGAGGAGGCCGCGAATGAAGATCCGGTAGCACTCGGTGCCTTCGCGCTGGATCGCCTCGCGATCGCCGCGCGGCAGGTGCTTGGGCACGAAGCCGCCCTTCGCGCCGACCGGTACGATGAGCGTGTTCTTCACGTTCTGCGCCTTCATCAGGCCGAGGATCTCGGTGCGGAAGTCTTCGCGCCGGTCGGACCAGCGCAGGCCGCCGCGCGCGACCTTGCCCATGCGCAGGTGCACGCCCTCGACGCGCGGCGAGTACACCCAGATCTCGAACATCGGCCGCGGCTTGGGCAGCTCGAGCAGCTGCTTCGGGTCGAGCTTGATCGACAGGTGCCCCTTCGGCCCACCGCCCGCGGCGCGCTGGAAGTGGTTGGTGCGCAGCGCCGTGGCGACCACCGCACGGAATGCGCGCAGGATGCGATCGTCGTCCGGGCTCGTGACCCGCTCGAGGGCTTCGTCGATCTCGCGGGCCAGCGAGCGCTGCTGCGAGGTGCGCGTGGCCGGCGCGAGCCGCGGGTCGAAGCGGGCCTCGAACAGCCACGCCAGTCGCGCCGCGAGCCCGGGGTGGCGCGCGAGCACCGACTCCATGTAGCGCTGGCTGAAGGGCAGGCCGGTCTGCAGCAGGTAACGGCACACCGCGCGCAGCACCAGCGCCTGGCGCCAGTCGAGGCCGGCCGCCAGCACCAGCCGGTTGAAGCCGTCGCTCTCGGCCTGGCCGTGCCAGACCGCGAAGAACGCCGCCTCGAAGCGCGGGCCGGCCTGCTTCGGGTCGAGCTGGCGGCCGCCGGCGTGCGCGACCTCGAGGTCCTGGATCCAGTACGTGACGCCTTCCGCCGTGGCGATGCGGTAGGGGCGCTCGTTGAGGATGCGCAGGTCGAAGTTCTCGAGCAGCGGCAGCAGGTCGGACATGGCGATCGGCTCGCCGCGCCGGTAGAGCCGCAGGTGCAAGGCGCTGCCGCCGTCGCGCTCGAGTTGCAGGCCGAGCGCCTGCGGCGCGTCGGGCAGCGCGAGCAGCTCGAGCAGGTCGGGCAGCACCTGCGAGGCGGCCACGTCTTCCTGGTAGGACACCGGGAACGCGCCCTCGAAGCGGCGCGCGAGCGCGTCGGCCTCGCCGGCCGGCAGCCGCTCCTGCAGCGCCTCGCGCAGGCGGTCGTCCCAGTTGCGCAACGTCTCGGCGATGCGCCGCTCGATGCGCTCGACGTTCGCCGTGACCTCGCGCGCCGGGTCGGTCCGCACCAGCAGGTGCAGGCGGGCGAGCGTCGACTCCGAGATCTGCACCTGGGCCTCGAGCGACTCGCCAGCGAGTTCGTCGAGCAGTATCCGTTCGATGCGCACGCGTGCCTGGGTGTTGTAGCGGTCGCGAGGCACGTACAGCAGGCAGGAGAAGAAGCGCTGGTAGGGATCACGGCGCAGCAGCAGGCGCACGCGGCGCCGCTCGTACAGGTTGACGATGCCGCGGAAGCTCTTCACCAGCTCGGCGATGCTCGCCTGGAACAGCTCGTCGCGCGGGTGGCTCTCGAGCACGTGCATCAGCGCCTTGCCGTCGTGGCTCACGGGCGAGATGCCGAAGTGGTCGATGACCCGCTGCACCTTGTTGCGCAGCAGCGGGATGGTGCGCGGGCTGGTGCTGTAGGTGGCGGAAGTGAACAGACCGATGAAGCGGCGTTCGCCCGTGACGTTGCCGCGTGCGTCGAACGATTTCACGCCGACGTAGTCGAGGTAGGTCGCGCGGTGCACGGTCGAGACGGAGTTTGCCTTGGTGACGACCAGCACGGTGGCCTCGCGCGCCCGGCGCCGCACCTCGCCCTGGAGTTCGGTGACCTGCCTGCGCTTGCCATCGCGGCCGGAACGCAGCAGGCCGAGCCCTGACTTCGTGACGGGCACGAGCTTGTCGGCCGTGGCGCCGCGTTCGAGCTTGTACTCGCGGTAGCCCAGGAACGTGAAATGATTGTCGGCCAGCCAGTCGATGAATGCGGCGGCCTCGCGGGCTTCCGCCGCAGCGATGCCCGGCAGTCCGTCGCGCACGTCGTTCGCGATCGCGCGGGCCCGCGCGACCATCTTCGGCCAGTCCGCCACCGCCACGCGCACGTCGTCGAGCGTCGCGGCGATGCGTTCGCGCAGGCGCTCGAGCTGCGCGGCGTCGCCGGCGCCGTCCACCTCGATGTGTTGCCAGGATTCCGCCGGGCGTCCGTCCAGCTGGCCGGACACCGACTTGATGCGGCCGCCCCGGTCGCGCACGACGCCGAGCACGGGGTGCACCATCGTGTGGATCGAAAGCCCGGAGCCGTTGAGCACCATCGCCAGCGAGTCGACGAGGAACGGCATGTCGTCCGTCACGACCTCGACGACGGTTCGCGCCGAATCCCAGCCGTCGCGCGCGGCGGACGGATTGAAGACGCGTACCAGCGCCTGCCCTGGCTTGCGCGTGGCGCCGAATCGCAGATGCCCCGCGGCAGCGGCCGCCAGCACCTCAGGCCCCGTCGCGCGCAGGTCGGACTCGTCGACACCCCGGTAGTAGTCCTTGACGAATGCCGCGAGCGGTGCGGCCGCACCGCGCGTGCCGCGCGCCTCCTTTGCAATGGTGTCGATCAGGTGCTGGCGTGCGGCGGGAATGGTTCCTGGCATGATTTCTTTCCTGTCGGGCTCTGGTGGCCCGCGCGAATTATAGGTCAGGTGCGGCGGCCCGCCGGTTGCGATGGCTGCCGCACCGCAAAATCCGCGTCAGCTGCCCGCGCGGCGCCGGCGTCCCGGGCGTGACGAGGCAGCGGGCCCTTCGTGCGCGGATTCCGCAAGTGCCTGTGCGCGCGCGGTCAGCGCCCCGAGGACGCGGTCGAGCGCCGTGCGCTCGTCCGGGCCGAGCGACGCGAGGAGGTCGCGTTCGTAGCCGAGCGCGATCGGAGCGACCTCGCGGTACACGGCGGCACCGGCGGCGGATACGGTCAGCACGGACCGGCGGCGGTCGTCGCGGGAAGTGGTGCGCCGCAGGCGGCCGGCTGCGAGCAGCCGCGCGACGGCTCGACTAACCGCGACGGCGTCCATGCGCGTACGTTCGGCGACTTCCGCCGCGGACAGCCCCGGGAAGCGCGCCAGCACCGCCAGCACGCGCCACTCCGGGATGCTCAGGCCGAAGCGTTGCTGGTAGGCGTCCGCGATCGCGCTGCTCACGAGGTTGCTGAGCACCGACAGGCGGTAGGGAAGGAAGCGGTCGAGGTCGATGGTGCCGGGATGTGGAGGTTTCACGCACGTGCCCGCCGTTGAATCGCTTGCAAGTGTAACGATTCCGGCGAGCCGCGCCAGCCGCGTCAACCGAGGTGCGGGCGGGCGAGGTACTCGTGGGTCTGCATCTCGGCGAGACGGCTGCGCGTGCGCTCGAACTCGAACGCGAGCCGCTCGCCGCGGTAAAGCTGGTCGGCGGGTGCGGCGGCCGACAGCACCAGCTTCACGTTACGGTCGTAGAACTCGTCCACCAGCGCGATGAAGCGCCGGGCAGGGTCGTTGCGGCCTTCCGCGAACACCGGCACCCCCGACACGAGCACGGTGTGGAAGTCGCGCGCGATCTCGACGTAGTCGGACGCGCTGCGCGGCCCCTCGCAGATCGCCTCGAAGTCGAACCAGACGACGT
>JAGVUU010000279.1 GCA_019136105.1 Gammaproteobacteria bacterium | reverse complement strand
ACCTCGGCGTTGCGGGCGTTGTCGATGGCGTGGATGACGAGCGTGCCTTCGCGGTAATTGCGCACGCTGGGGCTGCCGACGCTCACCGATCCGCCGAAGGATCCGCCCCAGCTGCCCATGCCCACGCCGACGCGAACGGGATTGCTCTCGACGACGTCCTTGCTCGTGGTCTGGTAGGTGATGCGGAGGTCGGGGTTCGCGGATTCGGTGTAGCCGCGGCGCGTGAGCTCGCCGGCGATGGCGCGGCGGATGTTCTGGTCGAGCATCAGCAGTGGCTGGTCGTTGCCGTCGACCCCGGGGGCTGGCGACCAGCCGAAGGTGGCGTACGACCCCCAGGGTGCGCCGGGGTCGCGCATCGACTCCGGCTCGGGAGGCGCCGACGCGCACGCGCCCAGCAGCAGCACCGCGCAGATCGAGAGTGCTTGCCGGGCGCGGGTCGCGTTCATGCGTGCCTCACTGCGACGCGGACACCATGTAGTCGACGGCGTTGATCACCGACTGGTCGGAAAGGTCGGTGCGGCCGCCCTTCGGCGGCATGTAACCGCCCTTGCCCTGGAATCCCTGCAGCGCGTGGGTGTGCAGGGTGTCCGCGCCCTGCGCAATGCGCGGCGCCCAGGCGGCCTTGTCGCCGAGCTTCGGCGCGCCAGCGATGCCGGCGCCGTGGCAGGCAACGCAGGCCTGGTTGTAGACCGTTTCGCCGGGCAGGTCCTCGGCCGCGACGGCCGGGGCGGCCGCCTCGGGCGCGAGCGCCGAGTTGTCCTGTCCGGCGACGGCCACTTTCGCGACCGGTCCGATCCGCGCGGCAATTTCCCGCTGGAGGACCGGGTCGGCAGCCTTGAACTCACTCGTCGAGTTGCCCGCGATGAAGCGTGCCAGGATGATGAGGGCGATCGTGATGCCGAGCAGGATGCCCAGCACCAGCATGAAGGTGTCGAAGAACTTGCGGTCGTGCTCGGCGCTCACGAGGGCTCCCCGGGGTCAGGCGCGAAAAATGTGGCCGCGAAGTATAGCCTGAGCCGTCCGCCGCGCCACCCTCCGAAATGGACGCCGGGGGCGCCCAAGGCTATGATTCCTGCCCCTTTTCGGGGGTCCAGCCCAAGCGCCCGTAGCTCAGTTGGATAGAGTGTCGCCCTCCGAAGGCGAAGGTCACAGGTTCGAATCCTGTCGGGCGCGCCATCCACCGAGGTCTCCATGACAGCGATATTCAAGTTCGCGGCCGGAGCCGCACTCGCACTGTGTGCCGTCACGGCACAGGCCGCCGGCGACATCTGGAAGCTGCCCGTCAAGACCCACACGCTCGAGAACGGCCTCACGGTCGTCGTCTCGGAGGATCACACCTCGCCGACGGTCGGCGTGAGCGTCGTCTACAAGATCGGCATGCGGCGCGAGCCGCAGGGCCGCACGGGCTTCGCGCACCTGTTCGAACACATGATGTTCCAGGGCACGCCCACGGCGCCGAAGGGCGTGTTCGACCAGGTCGTCCAGGGTGGCGGCGGCGTGCTGAACGGCTCGACCCGGGCCGACTACACCAATTACATCGAGTCTGCGCCGGTCTCGGCGCTCGAGCCGATCCTCTGGCTCGAGGCCGACCGCATGAAGACGCTCGACTTCTCGCCGCAGAACCTGAAGAACCAGCAGGACGTGGTGAAGGAGGAAATCCGCGTCAACGTGAAGAACCAGCCGTACGGCCTGTTCTTCTGGACCGACATCGCGCGTCTCGCGTTCTCCAAGTGGGAGAACGCGCACGACGGTTACGGCAGCTTCGAGGACCTCGAGAGCGCCAACCTCGGGGATGTCGCAGCGTTCCATCGCGATTATTACGGCCCGAACAACGCCGTGATCGGCATCGTCGGCGACATCAAGGCCGATCAGGCCTTCGCGCTCGTCGAGAAGTACTTCGGCGCGCTGCCGGCGCGGCCGGTGCCGAAGGGCACCGACCCCTCCGAGCCGCTCAACACGGCCGAGAAGCGCGAGAGCCAGACCGATGCGCTGGCCCAGGTGCCCGCCGTCGCACTCGCGTGGAAGGCGCCGGCGCAGCGCAGCCCGGACCAGGCGGCGATGGCCGTGCTCTCGCACCTGCTGATGGGCGACAGCGCCTCGCGCCTCTATCAGGGTCTCGTCAAGGGCCGGCAGGTGGCAGTCGCAGTGCAGGGCGGTTACAACTGGCCGCTCGGCAACGCCTGGGATTTCTCGGGGCCGGCGCTGCTCACCGTCCTGATCCTGCACCGTCCGGACGCGAGCGCCGAGGCGGTCGTCACCGCCATCGACGAGGAGCTGCAGAAGATCCTCAAGGAAGGCGTCGATGCCGAGACGCTCGCGCGCGTAAAGACGCGCCTGCGTGCCAACTACGTGTCCGGGATGGAGCCGTTCCTTTCGCGCGCGGACGCGCTCGCCAAGGCGCAGGCGCTTTGGGGAGACGCCGGGATGCTGAACCAGATCCCGGGCTGGATCGGTGCCGTGACCTCGGCCGACCTGCAGCGGGTCGTGGGCACCTACCTGACGAAGCAGAATCGCGTGGTCATCGACCGCGTGCCGGCCGCGATGGCCGCCGCGAAGCAGCCGGCCGCCGCCGCGAAGAAGGAGTAATCCGCCATGAAGACCCTCAAGACGCTGGCCGTCTTCGCCGCCTGCATGTCGTTCGGTGCAGGCGCGTCTGCAGCCGCTGCGGAGCTGCAGTTGCCGAAAGACCTGCCGCCGTACGGTGCCGACAAGCCCGTGCCCGTGCCGAAGATCGACAAGCACACGCTGTCGAACGGCATGACGGTGTGGATCGTCGCGGACGCGGAAGGCGCGCCGAAAGCCAACTTCGTCCTGGCCGTCCGTGGCGGATCGGCCCACGATCCCCGCGCGGCGAACGGCCTGTCGTCCATCCTCGCGGGGACGATCGACGAAGGCACGAAGAGCCGCAGCGCCATCCAGATCGCGCAGGAGCAGCAGTCGCTCGGCGCTTCGCTCGGCGCAGGTGCCGGTGAAGAAGGCACGACGGTCTCCGCGTCCGGGCTCGGCTCCAATGCCGGCAAGATCCTGCAGCTACTCGGTGACATCGCCCGCAACCCGACGTTCCCGGACGCCGAGGTCAACCTCGCCAAGATGAATGCGCTGCAGGCGCTCAAGGCGGCACAGGCACAGCCCGGATACCAGGCGGAGGTCGAGTTCGCCAAGGCCGTGTTCGGCGATCACCCGTACGGCACGGGTGAGCAGACTGAAGCGTCGATCATGTCGGTCACGCCGCAGTCGCTGCGCGAGCTGCACGCGAAGCGCTTCCGTCCGGACCGGGCCCTGCTCGTCGTCACCGGCCGTGTCGATGCCGCGGAGATCCTGCGCGTGGCGAAGGAAACGTTCGGTGACTGGAAGGCGGAGGGAACGCCGGAGGCGGAGATTCCTGCAGCGCCCACCGCTGTCCCGCGCAAGCTCGTTTTCGTGCCGCGCGCCAACTCCGTGCAGTCGTCGATCCGCCTCGGGCGCCCGGCATTCGCGGCGCAGGATCCTCAGCTCTACAAGGCTGACGTGGCCGAGTCGATCCTCGGCGGCGGGTTCGGCGGACGGCTGTTCCAGAACCTGCGCGAGGACAAGGGTTACACCTACGGCGCCTATGCCAGCTTCGGCGCCGACCGCAATGGCGGTTCGTTCGGGGCCGAGGCGGACGTGCGCAACGAGGTCACGGGCGCGGCGATCACGGAGTTCAACAGGGAACTGCAGCGCATGATCGACGAGCCGGTCGGCGCGGCGGAACTCGAGCGCAGCAAGCGCTATCTCGCGGGCGTGTACCTGTACCGCAACCAGCTGCGCGGCGCGGTGGCCAGCTCGCTCGCCGGCCTCTGGATCGACGGTCGTCCACCGGAAGACCTCGGCCAGTACACCGAGCGCGTCAAGGCCGTCACCGCGGCCGACGTGCAGGGCGTGGCGCGCCGTTACTTCAGTCCGCAGGAACAGAGCCTGGTCGTCGTCGGCGATCCGGCGGTGGCCGAGCAGTTGAAGGCGTTCGGCGAGTTCAAGACCGTCGCGCCGAACTGAGCGCGACTTCCTCTCCCGCCCGTTCGGGCACCCTCTCCCGCGCCAGCGGGAGAGGGTTGGAGAGAGGGCTCCGCTGAGGGCCGTCAGGTGACGGCTTTCACCACGTAGCCGCCGGACTTCTCGTCCTTCTCGATCTCGATCAGCTTGCGCGCCTGGGCTTCCTCGAGCAGCTGGCTGAAGCTCTTGAAGCCGTGGTAGGTCTCGTTGAACCCGGGGCGCTGGCGCTTCAGCGCCTGCTTGATCATCGAGCCCCAGATCTTCTCGTCTTCCTCGCGGTCCTCCGCGAGTGCCTCGATCGTGGCGAGCACGAGGTCGAAGGCTTCCTGCTTCTTCTCTTCCTCGGTCTTCGCCGGAGGGGACGCTGCGGGAGCCGCCTCGACTGGGGCAACCTCGGCGCCAGGGGCCGCAGGCTGTGCGGCTTCCACAACGGCGAGTGCCGCCGGCGCAGGCGGCGCTGGGGTGGCCGCCGCCGCTGGCTGCCTGCCTGAGCCCTGCTTGGCCGGGGCTTTGCGGCGGCCGCGGCGCTGTTCTTCCTTGCGCACGAGGTCGTCGTAGTAGATGAACTCGTCGCAGTTGGCGATCAGCAGGTCGGACGTGGAGCTCTTCACGCCCACGCCGATCACCAGCTTGTTGTTCTCGCGCAGC
>JAGVUU010000211.1 GCA_019136105.1 Gammaproteobacteria bacterium | reverse complement strand
GCAGGCGCAGTGTTTCCAGCTGCGCATAGTCCGCGGCCAGCTCGCCCATGCCGCCCGAGGACGACAGCACCGCGACCCCGCCTTCGGCCAGCACGCCGGTTTTCTCGAGCAGCGCCGCGGTGAACACGAGCTCCTCGATGCTGCGCACGCGCACCAGCCCGAGCTGGCGGCACACGCCGTCGAACACGCTGTCGTCGCCCACGAGCGAGCCCGTGTGCGACTGCGCAGCCTGCGTCGCGATGTCGGAGCGGCCCACCTTGAGCACCACGATCGGCTTGGCCTTCGCGAGCGCGCGCTCGGCGGCGGCGCGGAACAGGCGCGTGTCACGCACCGTCTCCGCGAACACCGCGATCACCTTCGTGCTCTCGTCGTCCACGAGGTAGTCCACGCATTCGGCCAGGCCCAGCATTGCCTCGTTGCCGGTGGCGGCGACCACGTTCATGCCTACGCCGTGCTGGTGCGCGAAGTGCTTCATCACGGTGGCGACCGCGCCGCTTTGCGACACGATGCTGATGCCGCCCTTCAGGGGTGGCGTGCGCATGGCGCCCGTCCAGCACACCGCGCCGGTCGTGAAGTTGATGAAGCCCAGGCAGTTGGGCCCCAGCAGCGTGATGCCGAGTTCACGCGCCGTGGCGACCATGCGCTCCTGCATCGTGCGGCCTTCGCTGCCGGTTTCCGCGAAGCCGCCGGCGAGCACCACGGCGTGGCGGATGCCCGCGGCGCCCAGGTCGCGCAGTGCGTCCTCCATCGCGGGGTTGGGCACCATGAGCAGCGCGACGTCGACGCTCTCGCCGATGTCGACTGCCGTCTTGAACGACTGCTGCCCATGCACGACGCCGCCGCTGCGGTTGACGAGATGGACCTTCCCCTCGAAGCCCAGCAGCTTCAGGTTGTCGAAGGCCATCTTCGACCACGTGGAGCGGTCGGTCGCGCCCACGAGCGCGACGGACCGCGGGTTGAAGAGGCGTGCGAGGCCTGTGTCCGGTGCCGCCATCGCGTTTATCCGAAGCGCGGCGTGAACACGTTGCGGCCGTCCACCTGCGTCACGGTGCCGGGCAGCCCGATGCCTTCGACCTGCTCCAGCTTCGCGAGCGTTGCCGCATCGGCGGGCGTGTTCGCGACGAAGCGCTCGCCCGTAGCAGCCAGGCGCCCGAACAGCACGCCGCTTTCGGGACCGTTCTTGCCGTGCAGCACGGCATAGGTCTCGATGGTCGCGTCACCCTGCGGTGCCTCGGTGAAGCGCACCTTGGTCTGCGCGTCGATCTCGCGCTGGATGGCGTCGGAATCCGCGCGCATGAAGGGCTTGTTCGGCCGCTCGGTGGAAAACAGACCGACCGCCGCCTTGGTGACGAGGCCGACGTTGGCCATGACGAGGCCATAGGCGCCGGGCTTCGCACGCACGCGCTGCACCATCTCGGCGATGGCGTGCGTCACGTAGTTGTTGCCCGGTCCGCCGAAGTACGGCAGGCCGCCCGTGACGGTGAGGCCGCGCTTGTCGTCGGGCGAGATGCCCAGCTCCTTGCAGGCGATCTGCACTACCGACGGGAAGCAGCTGTAGATGTCGAACACATCCACGTCGGCGATGGTCTTGCCCGCCTGCGCCAGAGCGGCGCGCGAGGTCAGGCGCATCGCGGGCGACTGGTCGAGGCGCTCGCGGTCGCTCACGAACCACGTGTTGTGCGCATGCGCTTCGCCGTGCAGGTACACGCGCTTGTCCTGCGGGATGCCGAGCTCGTCGGCACGCGCTTCGGACACCACGATGAACGCGGCCGACTGGTCGACGAAGACGCTGGCCGTCATGAGCTTGGTGTACGGGAAGCCCACGAAGGGGTTCTCCGCGTTCACCTCGGCGATCTGCTCGGCGCTGTACCCCTTGCGGCGCGTGGCGAGCGGGTTGTCCCTGGCCACGGCGGCGAAGCGTGCAAAGAGCTTGGCGCTGGCTTCGCGGTACTGGTCGACCGTCTGCCCCGCGGCGTGGCGCAGGGCCTGCCCGATGAGCGCGTACATTGCGATGGCCGAGCGCATGCCGTGCTTCTCTTCGGCCTTGGTGTACATGTCCTCAGGGCGTGTGGACCGGAACGATCTCACGCCCGTGAGCTGGTTGGGCGTGGTGGGGGCGTCCTCGCCCCACTGCAGCTGCAGACCAGCGCGCTTGGCCGCGAGCTCGGTGCGCAGCGCCTCGCCGCCCACGACCAGCGCCGCCTGCGACTCTCCCTGCGCGATGCGTTCGCACGCGCGCGCGAGCATCACCAGCGAATCGCCGCCTTGCGGGGGACACACGAGGTCCGTGGCGTTCGCCGCGCCCACGCGCTGCGCGATGGACCACGGCGCATTCGCGAGCTTGCCGAAGGGCGATGCGAAACGCGGCAGCGTGTCGGCAAACAGGCGGATCACCGTGACGGAGTCCAGCCCGCGCAGCAGTGCGGCGCCCTGGTCCTGCGCGCCACTGTCCGCCGCGGCGAGCTTGACCGCGTCGTGCATCAGCTGCAGCGGCGAACGGCCCTCTTCGGGCTTCGAAGTGGTGTCGGTGACCTGGCCGGTGCCGACGATGACGGGGATGCGTGTCTTGTCCATCTGTGCTTTCAGAGGTTGATCAAGGGAGAGATGCGCTCGGCGGTGTCGATGTACTCCTGCATCAGGTCCTGCATGACCTGTCGCACGGAGGTCTCTTCCTTCATGTTCCCGACGACCTGCCCGGCGGGGAACGAGCACAG
Organism: Gammaproteobacteria bacterium; assembly: GCA_019136105.1. Lineage (GTDB taxonomy): Bacteria > Pseudomonadota > Gammaproteobacteria > Steroidobacterales > Steroidobacteraceae > RPQJ01. Next base: position 1,945 of record JAGVUU010000211.1, on the reverse strand, counting down.
GTCGTCGCGATGCGCCTTCTCGATGCGGATGCGCGCGCCGAGGTACAGGATGTTCTGCAGCGGCGGCTTCAGGTGCCTGGGCGCACCGGGCTGTTCCCACGCTTCCGAGGCCTTGCTGCGGATCATGCGAACGGTCTTCCCCGTCATCCACTTGCGCTGCACGGCGTCTTCGGACTTCGCCTTGAAAAGCACCTCTTTTTCCATGGGCGTGAGCTCGCTCTCGCGCGTGCCCAGCCAGATCGTTCCGGTCCACACGCCCTGCGCGCCGAGCGCAAAGGCTGCCGCGATCTGCCTGCCGCGGCTGATGCCGCCGGCGGCGAGCACCGGGATGTCGGGGCCGGCGACATCGACCACCTGCGGCACGAGCACCATGGTGGCGATCTGCCCCGTGTGGCCGCCGGCTTCGGTGCCCTGCGCGACGATGATGTCCACGCCCACCGCGCGCTGCGCCTTCGCGTGCTCGGCCTTTCCGCACAGCGAGCCGACGAGGATGCCGCGGCCGTGCAGCTCGTCGACCAGTTCCTTCGGCGGCGCACCCAGGGCGCTGACCACCAGCTTGACCTGCGGGTGGCGCAGCGCCACGTCGATCAGCCTGCGCGCGCCCAGCGGCGTGGTGTTGCGCCCGCGCCCGATCAGCTCGCGGCGCGCTTCGGCCGCGTCGTCGGCGGACAGCGGGGGCACGCCTTCCGCATCCAGCAGCTTGTCGACGAACTGCCTCTGCTCGGCGGGGATGAGGTCGATCACCTCCTCGGTCGATGCTTCGGCCTCGCGGTCGTAGACGACGGGAATGAGCACGTCCACGCCGTAGGGCCGGCCGCCCACGTGCTCGTCGATCCACTTGAGTTCGCGCTCGAGCTGTTCGGGCGAGTGCGTGACCGCGCCCAGCACGCCGAAGCCGCCGGCCTTGGTGACCTCGACCACGACGTCGCGGCAGTGCGTGAAGGCGAAGATGGGCACCTCGCAGCCGAGGCGCTCGCAGATGGGAGTCTTCAATTCGTCTCCTGGCTCTCTATGGTTGGGAAGTTCTTTTGGTTGACCAAATATGTGTTGCATGGATCATATATTCATCGATCACAAATCGCAAGCCTGCCCGTACACTGCCCCCATGCCCATCACAAACGTCAAGAAGATGCGCAGGTCCCCGGGCTTCCTCCTGCGCTGCGCGAACTAGTTCGCCGTGGCGATCGTGGCGGAGCACTTCACGCCGCTGAACCTCACGTCGATCCAGTTCGCCGCCCTCGTGGCGATCAACGATTCGCCCGGCCTGGACGCCACGCGCCTGGCCGCGCTGATCGACTACGACCGCCCCACGATGACGGGCGTGATCGACCGGCTCGAGGCCAAGGGCCTCGTGATGCGCGAGGTCGACCCGAACGACCGGCGCGCCCGCCTGCTCTTCCTGACACCGGAAGGTTTGCGCGTGCTGGAAGCCGCCGACCGCGCCGCGCACGAAAGCCGCGACGTGCTGCTGGGCCCCCTGCCGCCCGAAGAACGCAGGCAGTTCATGCAGCTGCTGGAAAAGCTGGTGGAGCTGCACACGAGCCGGCATTCGCCGAGCGTGCAGGCCGAGCTCACAGGGAAGTAGGAGAACACATTGACGATCCGCCAACGCATTTCGGACGCCGAATGGCAGGCCCGCCTCGACCTTGCCGCGTGCTACCGCCTGGTCGCGCGCTACGGCATGGCGGACCTGATCTACAACCACATCACCGTGCGCGTGCCGGGTGAGGCGGGCCACATCCTCATCAACCCCTTCGGCTACCTGTACGAGGAGATCACGGCGTCGTGCCTCTACAAGATCGACCTGGCGGGCAACGTGGTCGACAAGCCCGGGGACGTGCCGTACGAGGTGAACCAGGCCGGCTACGTGATCCACAGCGCGATCCATTCCGCGCGGCACGACATTGCCTGCGTGCTGCACACGCACACGCGCGCGGGCATGGCG
>JAGVUU010000069.1 GCA_019136105.1 Gammaproteobacteria bacterium | reverse complement strand
AGCGCGAGCCCGGCGTGGTCGACCTGTCCGACGCGACCGGCGCGCTGCCGGGCATCGACGAGGGCAAGCTCGAGGTCACTGGCCTGATGCCGAAGCCGGATTTCGGGATCGAGGCCGAAGCGGCCACGATGAGCGAGGTCGGCACGAAGCTCGACCTGGCACGTGCCTACATCGACATGGGCGACCCGGAAGGGGCGCGCAGCATCCCCGACGAGGTGCTCAAGGAAGGCAATCCGAACCAGCGCAAGGAGGCCGAGAGGCTGCTCGCCGGCCTGCCGTAACCGGCAGCGCGCGACCTGCAGATGCCGCGGATCGCGCTCGGCATCGAGTACGACGGCTCGGCTTACGCCGGCTGGCAACAGCAGGCGCACGCACGCAGCGTGCAGGCAGAACTCGAGCGTGCGCTGGCCGGCGTCGCCGGCCACGAGGTGGTTCTCACTGCCGCCGGCCGCACCGATGCCGGCGTGCACGCGCTCGTGCAAGTGGCGCACTTCGATTCGGCCGCCGCTCGCCCGGAGCACGCGTGGGCGCTCGGGGGCACGGCCGAGTCGGCCGACGACGTCACCGTGCTTTGGGCGCGCGAGGTGCCCGGGCAGTTCCACGCGCGCCATTCGGCCCTGTCGCGCACTTACGTCTATCGCATCCTCAACCGGCGAATGCGTCCGGCGCTCGATCGCCAGCGAGTGTGCTGGGTACGGCGCCCGCTCGATGCCGACCGGATGCACCGTGCCGCACAATGCCTGCTGGGTGAGCGCGACTTCAGCGCGTTCCGGGCGGCCGAGTGCCAGTCCTCGACGCCGATGCGCCGCCTGATCGAGATCGGTGTGGAGCGGCTTGGCGACACGGTCGAGATCACGGTGCGCGCCAACGCGTTCCTGCATCACATGGTGCGCAACATCGCAGGCTCGCTGCTGCTCCTGGGCGGTGGCGACCGGACCGAGGGGTGGCTGGCCGAGGTGCTCGAGGCGCGTGACCGCAGGCTGGCGGGGCCGACCGCCCCGCCGCAGGGGCTCTATTTCGCCGGCGTGGAGTATCCGGCGGAGTTCCGGTTGCCGTGCGCGCCGCGAGGTTCCGGTAGACTCGGCGCCGGTCCCTCCGGAGATCCGCCGTGACCTGGTTCGAGAAGATCATGCCTTCCCGCGTCAAGACCGAGCGCCGCACGCGGTCGGTCCCGGAAGGCCTGTGGGTGAAGTGCCCCGCTTGCGACTCGGTGCTGTACCGGGCCGAACTCGAGCGCAACCTGCAGGTGTGCCCGAAGTGCACGCACCACATGCGCATCGGTGCGCGTGATCGCCTCGTGCGCTTCCTCGACGCGGAGTCGCAGCAGGAACTGGCGGTCAATGTCGAGCCCGAGGATCCGCTCAAGTTCCGCGACAGCAAGAAGTACCGTGACCGCCTGACGGCCGCGCAGAAGGTCACCGGCGAGCGCGACGCGCTGGTGGTGATGGCCGGCCGGCTCGAGGGCCTCGAGGTCGTCGCCTGCGCGTTCGAGTTCAGGTTCCTCGGTGGGTCGATGGGGTCGGTTGTGGGCGAGCGGTTCGTGCGCGCCGCCGAGTTCTGCATCGAGCAGCGGCGCCCGCTGGTGTGCTTCTCGTCGAGCGGCGGCGCGCGCATGCAGGAAGGCCTGTTGTCGCTGCTGCAGATGAGCAAGACCAGCGCGGCGCTCGCACGCATGGCGGCGGCGCGGCTGCCGTTCATTTCCGTGCTGACCGACCCGACCACCGGCGGCGTGTCGGCGAGCCTCGCGATGCTCGGTGACCTCAATGTCGCCGAGCCACGTGCGCTGATCGGGTTCGCCGGGCCGCGCGTCATCGAGCAGACCGTGCGCGAGACGCTGCCCGAGGGTTTCCAGCGCAGCGAATTCCTGCTCGAGCACGGCGCGGTGGACATGATCGTCGATCGCCGCGACCTGCGGCGGCGCCTGGCGGCCGCGCTGCGCATGCTGATGCACCAGCCCGCCCCGGAGACCCCGGCCGAGCCCGGCTGAGATGCGCTCGCCGGTTCGCTTCGCGCGGCTCGAGCAGTGGCTCGAGTGGCAGCAGGCCGCACACCCGCGTGCCATCGACCTCGGCCTCGAGCGGGTGGCACGCGTGCTCGCCCGCACGGGCTGGCACGGGTTGCGGCAGCCGGTGATCACCATCGGCGGCACCAATGGCAAGGGCTCGTGCGTCGCAATCGTCGATTCGATGCTGCGTGCCGCCGGCTATCGCGTCGGCACCTTCACCTCGCCGCATCTCGTCGATTACCGTGAGCGCATTCGCATCGACGGCGAGTGGATCTCCGCAGAGTCGCTGGTGGCGGCGTTCGAACGCATCGCCGACGCGCTCGGGGACGATTCCCTGACGTTCTTCGAGTTCAATACGCTCGCGGCGCTGCTCATCTTCGAGACCGCTGCGCCCGACGCCGTGGTGCTGGAGGTCGGCCTCGGCGGCCGGCTCGATGCAGTCAACGTGGTGGATGCCGACGTCGCGGTGGTCGTGTCGGTCGGGCTCGACCACATGGAATTCCTTGGCCCCGACGTCGAATCGATCGGGCGGGAGAAGGCGGGCATTTTCCGTGCGCGTCGCCCGGCGGTCTGCGGCATGCGCGAGCCGCCGCGGTCGGTCGTGGAAGCGGCACGTTCGACCGGCGCGGTGCTGCGCGTGCGAGGTCGCGATTTCGACGGCACCGAGCACGCCGACGGCCGCTGGGATTACCGCGACGCGCATGGCGTGCTCGGGGGTCTGCCGCCGCCGGCGCTCGAAGGTGTTGCGCAGGTCGGGAATTCGGCCACGGCGCTTGCGGCGCTGCGAGAGTTGTCGGACCGGCTGCCGTTGCCGGTCGAGGCGATCGAGCACGGCCTGGCCTGCGTGCAGTTGCCGGGGCGCTTCCAGCGCGTCCCGGCGTCAGGTGGGTTCGAGTGGGTGTTCGACGTGGCGCACAACCCGGACGCTGCAGCGGTGCTCGCGGCGAACCTCGCGCGCCATCGTGTGCGCGGCCGCACGCTCGCCGTGTGCGGAATGCTCTCCGATAAGGACGTGCCAGCAGTGCTCGCCGCATTGAAGGACAGCGTCGATCTCTGGTTCGCCGCGGCGACGGACGGGCCCCGAGGTCTTGGCGACGCGGACCTGGTCACCCACGCCGCCAAGGTGGGCATCGCGATGACACCGGGCGGAACGGTGCCCGGCGCCATGCAGGCGGCGGCTCGCGTGGCACGGCCGGGCGACCGCGTCGTCGTGTTCGGCTCGTTCCACACCGTCGGCCCGGCGCTCTCCCGCGTATAATTGCGCCCCCATGGATGAATCCCTCAAGGCCCGCTTGATCGGCGCCGCGGTGCTGGTTGCGCTGGCGGTGCTGCTCATTCCCGAGTTGCTGTCGGGCCGCAAGGCTGCTGAGCCGGTGGCCGAGGAGGGCGCGGGTCCGCGCGGCACGCGCACGTTCACCATCGAACTCGGCCAGGCGCCGGGGCAGGCCACGCGCAGCCCGACGACAACGTCGGCGCCGTTGCCCAGCGCGGCTCCGTCCAACCCGTTGCCGGCGCCTCCGGTCACGGATCCGGGCACGGAACCGCTGGCCGGACAGACGGCCGAGACGGACGCCGAAGCGGCGGCAGCGCCGCAGCCCGAGCCGACGCCAGCGCCCGCCGCGACCACGGCTGCAAAGCCGGCGCAGTCGGCGCCGCCGAGCGTCGAAACGGTTCCCGACGCGGCGCCGCGCTCCGAACCGAAGCCGCCGCCGGCCTTGGGCGGTCCCGGTGGGGGTTGGGCGGTGCAGGTCGGGGCGTTCGGCTCGGCCGACACTGCCCGCAAACTGGTGCAGGACCTGGGTGGCGCGGGGTACCGCGCGTTCGTGTCGCCCGTGAACCGGGGCGGCAAGACGCTGTACCGGGTGCGCGTCGGTCCGGCGGGCGACCGTGCCAGCGCCGAGCAGCTGGTGCCGCGGCTGAAGGCCCGTGGCCTGCCGACGACCGTCGTCCAAAACGATTGAAGCCGCTCTGCTAAAATCCGGGACTTCGCAGCGCCGGAGCCCGGACAGCCACTGCATGACTCCAGTCGACTACATCATCGCCGCGGCGGTGGGCCTCTCGGTCCTGTTCGGCGCGGTGCGGGGTTTCCTGCGCGAATCCGTGGCACTGCTCGGCTGGCTGGTGGGCCTCTGGCTTGCCTGGCGTTACGCCTACCTGCTCGAGCCCTACCTCGGCGGCGCCCTGGCGTACACCGAGCTTCAGACCTGGGCAGCACGCGGCATCCTGTTGCTCGCGGTCGTCATCGCCAGCTGGATCCTGGGCGGCATGCTGAGCTACCTGGTGCAGCGCTCCGGCCTCACGCTCGGGGTGGACCGGCTGCTCGGCGGTGTGTTCGGCCTCGTGCGCGGCGCCGTGATCGTCGGGTTTGCGGTCATGCTCGGCGAGGCGGCCGAACTGCAGGGCGAGGACTGGTGGCGCGAATCGAAGCTGATGCCCGCCGGCAAGGAGATGGCCGGCGTGCTGCGCGGTTACGTCGAGACCGGCCGCAAGTACGTGGCCGAGAACCCTCCGGAAGCCTGAGGCCCAGATCATGTGCGGCATCGTCGGCATCGTCGGCTTCAGTCCCGCCAATCAGCAGATCTACGATGCGCTGACGGTGCTGCAGCACCGCGGCCAGGACGCAGCGGGCATCATGACCGCCCACGAGGGCGAGCTCTTCC
>JAGVUU010000189.1 GCA_019136105.1 Gammaproteobacteria bacterium | reverse complement strand
GCGTCGTAGATCGTGACGATGTGCGGGTGGCTGAGCCGGCCCGCCGTCTCCGCCTCGCGGAAGAACTTCACCCGTGCCTGCTCGAGTTCGTCGCCCTCGAACTCGGCCGCGAGCGGAATGGTCTTGAGCGCCACCTCGCGGTTGATCATCGGGTCGCGCGCCCGGTAAACGACCCCCATCGCGCCCTTGCCGAGCTCGTGCAGGATCTCGTAACGCCCGAGCCGTGACGGCACCGTGCGGCCGCGCGATGAGGGCGCCGGCCGGCCCGCGGCATCGCGGACGACGAAGGTCTTGTCGGTCAAGGTGGACATCTCAGCGCGGAGTATAAGAGGGCGGACGGCATCCGAATTGCAGGGGACTTCACATATCCGGGCCAGTGCCGGCTGCGTGCTAGCATCGCGGGCCCCCGGGCGTTCGACCGGGCCGGCAGGGGACCCATGGCAAAGACGAAGCCGACGTACGTGTGCGGGGCGTGCGGAGCACGGACACCGCAGTGGCAGGGGCAGTGCCCGGCCTGCCAGGCATGGAACACGCTCGAGCTGGCAGCCTCGGCCTTGTCGCTGCCGGCGGCGCGCAGCGCCCCGGCCGCCAAGGCGGCCAGCCGGACGGTCACCGAGATCACGCAAGAGTCTGAGTCGCGGGCCGTCAGCGGAATCGGCGAGCTGGACCGTGTCCTGGGCGGCGGGTTGGTCGCGGGCTCGGTGATCCTGCTCGGCGGCGACCCGGGCATCGGCAAGTCCACCCTGCTGTTGCAGGCGGCCGACGCATTGAGCCGCGACCGTCCGGTGCTCTATGCGTCGGGCGAGGAATCCGTACGGCAGGTGGCCCTGCGGGCGCGCCGCCTCGGCCTGGAGTCCGGCACGCTGCGGTTGGTGGCGGAAACGCGCGTCGAGGCGATCCTCGAGGAAGCCCTGTCGGCTCGTGCGAGCGTCCTCGTCGTGGACTCGATCCAGACCATGCACACGGAGCTCTCGGAGTCCTCGCCCGGGTCCGCCGTGCAGGTGCGTGAATCGGCGGCGCGGCTCGTGCGCTTCGCGAAGGACACCGCGACCACCGTGCTGATCATCGGCCACGTGACCAAGGAGGGCCTGATCGCTGGCCCGCGCATCCTCGAGCACATGGTCGACACCGTCCTCTATTTCGAGAGCGACCCGGGCAGCCGTTTCCGCGTGGTGCGTGCCGTGAAGAACCGGTTCGGCGCCGCGAACGAGATCGGCGTGTTCGCGATGGTGGAGCAGGGGCTGAAGGAGGTGCGCAATCCCTCGGCGTTGTTCCTGTCGCGGCCGGAGACGAACGTGCCGGGCAGCGTGGTCACGGTGGCGCGAGAGGGCAGCCGGCCGCTGCTGGTCGAATTGCAGGCGCTGGTCGACGAAGCGCAGGGCATGTCGCCACGGCGCGTGGCGGTGGGGTTCGAGGGCGGGCGGCTCGCATTGCTGCTCGCCGTGCTGCACCGGCACGGCGGCATCTCCACCTCGGGCCAGGACGTGTTCGTCAACGTGGTCGGTGGCGTGCGCATCGGCGAGACCGCGGCGGACCTGCCCGCGGTGCTCGCCGTGCTCTCGAGCCTGCGCAACCGGCCGGTCGCGAAGGACACGGTATGCTTCGGCGAGCTGGGGCTCACCGGCGAGATTCGCCCGGTGCCGTTCGGCGAGGAAAGGCTGCGCGAGGCGGCGAAGCAGGGATTCAAGCGCGCGCTGGTGCCCACGGCGAATGCGCCGCGCCGGCCGGTCGAGGGCATCGAGGTGACGGGCGTCGCCCGGCTGGAGCACGCGCTAGCCGCGGCGTTCTGAGCCGGGCTGCGCGACCTGCGGCGCGATCGGCTTGAGTCGCACGGTCTTCACCGCGTTCTCTCCCGTCTGCAGGACGTCGATCGCATAGTCGTTGATGCGCAGGCTGGTCCCCGCCTCGGGAATCGTCTCGAGGTATTCGACGATCAGGCCGTTCAGCGTGCGCGGCCCGCTGGTGGGTAGCGACCAGCCCATCTTGCGGTTCAGGGTGCGCACGCTGGCCGCCGCGTTGACGATGAACGAGCCGCCCTTTTCCTTGTGAACGTCCTTGTGCAGCGAGCTCGTGTCGGAAGTGAACTCGCCGACGATTTCCTCGAGCAGGTCCTCGAGCGTCACGAGGCCCTGCACGTCGCCGTACTCGTCCACCACGAACGCCACGCGGCGCCGCTGGCGCTGGAAGTTGAGCAGCTGGGTGTTGAGCGACGTGCCCTCGGGCACGTAGTACGGCTCGCGCGAACGGGCGAGGGCCACGAGCTGCTCGCGGTCGAACTCGTCGCGCGCCATGAGGCGCGCCACCTTCTTCATGTGCAGGATGCCGACCAGTTCGTCGAGGCTGCCGTCGTACACCGGGATGCGCGTGTGGCGGCTGTCGCGCAGCTGGTCGAGGATGTCCTCCCACTCGTCCGTGACGTCGATGCCCGCGATCTCGTTGCGCGGCACCATGATGTCCTCGACGTGGATGCGCTCGAGGTCGAGGATGCTCATCAGCATGCGCTGGTGGCGGTGCGGGATCACCGTGCTCGCCTCGGCGACCACGGTGCGCAGTTCCTCGCGGCTGAGCGAAGTGGCACTCGCCTTCTCGCGCGAGATGCCGAGCAGGCGCAGCACGCCGTTGGCGACCACGTTCGTGGCGATCACGACGGGGTACAGCACCTTCATCAGCACCCGGTAGATGAGCGCGGCGGGCAGCGCCAGGCGTTCCGGGTACAGCGCGCCGAACGTCTTCGGCGCGACCTCGCCGAAGATGATCAGCACTACGGTGAAGATGCCGACGCCGATGGCCGCGTAGGCCTCGCCACCGAGCTGCAGCGAGATCACCGTGACGATGGCCGCCGCCGCCGAGTTGACGAAGTTGTTGCAGACGAGGATGAGGCCGATCAGCCGGTCGGGCGCCTCGAGCAGCTTCTCCGCGGCCTTTGCGCCGCTACTGCCCTCGCGCGCACGGTGACGCAGGCGGTAGCGGTTGATGCTCATCAGCGCCGTTTCGGTGCTGGAGAAGAAGCCCGACAGCGCGAGCAGCAGGACGAGGATGCCGGTCAGCCAGGGTAACGGTATGTCCTGCAAGGCCCGTCAGCCCCAGTGCGTGCCGAGCAGCTTCTCGAGGACCAGTTTGCTGCCGAAGTAGGAGAGGCCGAGCAGCACGTAGCCGGCGAGGGTCCAGCGCAGCGCCTGCCGGCCGCGCCAGCCGAAGCGCCAGCGGCCGAACAGGAGGATGCCGAACACCACCCAGGCGATGAGGGCGAGCACCACCTTGTGCACGAGGTGCTGCGCGAACAGGTTCTCGATGAAGAACGCGCCCGTCACCAGGGCGAGCGTCAGCACCGCGAAACCGGCCTGGATGCTGTGGAAGCAACCCGACTCCACCGACTCGACGGGCGTGAGGATCTTGAGCCACCCGAGCGGCTGGCGGCTGCGCAGCCGGCGCGACACCGCGACCTGGGCGACCGCGAGCACTGCACCGATCGTGAGGAACGCGAACGCGGTGGTCGCCATCGCGACGTGGAAGGCGAGTTCCCAGCCCGGGCGCCCGATCGAGAACTCACGCGCGCCTTCCGAGAACGCCGCCTCGAGCACCGCCGCGATGCCGAGCAACAGCGCCGCCATGCCGCGCAGGCGCGGCCGCAGCGCCATGACGATGGCGGTGACCGCGATCACCAGCGCGACGAGGGCCAGTACGTCCCCGAGCGACAAGGCCCCCTGCGGGTCGAGCCGGCGCTCCTGCACGAGGGCGGCGAGGTGGACCACGACGCCGATGGCGGCAATTGCGGCGGCGGCGATGCGGCCGCCACGGCCATGGTGGGAGTCGCCCTGATAGGCCGAGAAACCCAGCCCCAGGGCGCCGAACAGGTAACAAGCGACGGCGATGAGTGGCAGCAGCAAGCGAGTGCCCGGAAGCAGCGTGCGGACCCGCGCATGATGTCACAACGGCGCGGGCCTGAGGAGGCGCGGTTCCCGCGCGCGGCCCCTATAATCCCGCTCCTGCCCGCCGCCCAAGCCGCCCCGCACTGCCGAGGACCGCCGTGTTCGACAAGCTTTCCGCCCGACTCTCTGCCGTCGTCGAAGGCCTGCGCGGCCGCGGCCGGCTCACCGAGGAGAACATCGGCGACACCTTGCGGCAAGTGCGCATGGCACTGCTCGAGGCGGATGTCGCGTTGCCGGTGGTCAAGGAATTCATCGACGCCGTCAAGGCGCGCGCGATCGGCCTCGAGATCCACAAGAGCCTGACGCCCGGCCAGGCGCTGGTGCGCGTGATCCACGAAGAGCTGGTGCGCGTGATGGGCGAGGGCGTGCGCCCGATCAACCTGCGCACGCAGCCGCCTGCGGTCGTCCTGCTCGCCGGCCTGCAGGGCGCCGGCAAGACCACCACCGCGGCCAAGATCGCGCTGTGGCTGCTCGAACGTGAGCGCAAGCGGGTGCTGCTCGTTTCCACGGACGTGCGCCGTCCGGCTGCGATGCTGCAGCTCGAGCGCCTCGGTGCACAGCTCGGCATCGACGTCGCAGCGGCGAGCCCGAGCGAATCTCCGCTCGCCATCGCCACGCGCGCGCTCGAAGAGGCTCGCCGCGGTGTCTACGACGCGCTGCTCGTGGACACCGCGGGCCGCCTGCACGTCGACGAGGAGATGATGGCCGAGGTTCGCGAACTCGGCGCGTCGCTCAAGCCCGTCGAGACGCTGTTCGTC
>JAGVUU010000059.1 GCA_019136105.1 Gammaproteobacteria bacterium | reverse complement strand
CCGGCATCTTCCTGAACGGCGCGTAGAAGGGGCTCTCGGCCGGATCGGCCACCACCTGCTTCGCGATCTGGGCGGGCACGCGCTCCATGATCACGCGCGGCTGCACCAGGCCGCGCCGAATGCCTTCGCGCATCAGCTCGATGGTCTGGTCCACGTAGGTGTCCAGGCTGCCGAGCCGGGCGATCCAGTTCTCGTAGTCCTGCACCGTCTTGAACGGCAGGACTTCCGCCAGCTGGTGGGCGGTCTGCACGCCGCCGCGCTGCGTGATCGGCAGGTACCGCAGGCCCCATTCATAAGCGTCGACCTCGCCGCGGTACTGGCGCGCGAACAGGTCGCGGTTCAGCCGGTCGGCCTCGCTCAACCGGCCGGGCGGAATCCGTTCGAGCGCCTCGAGCACCGCCCGGTCGGCGGCGTGGCTGCGGGCGAGCGCGTCAACCGAGCGGTCGGCCCAGCGGTCGTCGTAGCGCGAGTCCCCCTGGTAGGAAGCCGCGACCGGATTCTCGCGCAGGCCACGTTCCCACTCGGACTCAAAGAGTGCGTGTAACTCCTTGGTGGCGCTGGAAGTGGCGGCCGCGGCGTGGGCGGCCGGGAGAGCTGCGGCGAGCAGCGCGAGAGCGACGCAGATGACGCGCATGGGAGTGATTCCGCTCATCCGTAAAGGGTCCGCATGTTCCAGTCACGGCGCGCGAATGACAAGCGGGAGCCCATGCCCCATGCTGGCCGCCGTGTCGCGGCTCGGGTAGTATCCCCAAGACCCATCGCAAGGCTCGTCCGGAGAGAGGGAACTTGGTTTCCCCGCCGAAGGCGCAACCCGCCCGGAAACGCTCAGGCAAAAGAACGGCGATGCTTGATGGGCTCTGGAGAGCGGCCCTGCGAGGGCCCACCGAAGGGGTGCGGCACCGGTCCACCGGTACCCGATCTCTCAGGTCACAGGACAGAGGGGCGGCAGGCCGGAGAGGCCTGCCGCCTTTTTTATTTGTCGGGATTCCGGGGAAAAACAACGATGGGATTGCGCACACCGCTTCATGACGTCCACGTCGCCGCCGGCGCCCGCATGGTCGACTTCGGCGGCTGGGACATGCCGGTCAACTACGGCTCGCAGATCGAGGAGCACCACGCGGTGCGCCGCGACGCCGGCATGTTCGACGTCTCGCACATGTGTGTCGTGGACCTGCGCGGGGCGCGCGTGCGCGACTTCCTGCGCCGGCTGCTTGCGAACGACGTGGCGAAGCTCACGCAGAGCGGCAAGGCGCTCTACTCGTGCATGTTGCGCGAGAACGGCGGCGTGATCGACGACCTGATCGTCTATTACATGGACGACCAGTGGTACCGGATGGTCGTCAACGCCGGTACGCGCGACAAGGACCTCGAGTGGCTGCGCGCGCACGCGGGCGGCTATGAGGTGTCGGTCGAGCCGCGGTTCGATCTCGCGATGATCGCCGTGCAGGGTCCGAGTGCGCGGCAGCGTGCGGCCACGCTGCTCGAACCCGCCTTCGCCGCGCGGGCGCTCGAACTCGGCAATTTCTTCGGCGCGGCGCACGACACGTGGTTCGTCGCGCGCACTGGCTACACCGGCGAGGATGGCTGGGAGATCATGCTGCCTGCCGATCGCGCCGCCGCGTTCTGGGCGCAGCTGCGCGAGGCCGGCGTGCAGCCCTGCGGCCTCGGCGCGCGCGACACGCTGCGCCTCGAGGCCGGCATGAACCTCTACGGCAGCGACATGGACGAAACCACGTCGCCGCTCGAGTCGGGCCTCGGCTGGACGATCGCCTGGGACCCGCAGGACCGCGACTTCATCGGCCGCGGCGCGCTCGCCGCGCAGAAGGCGAGTGGCGTGCCCCGCAAGCTTGTCGGCCTGATCCTCGCCGACCGCGCCGTGCTGCGCTCCCACCAGAAGGTGGTGGTGCCGGCGGTGGGCGAGGGCGAGGTCACGAGCGGCACGTTCTCGCCGACGCTCGAGCGCTCGATCGGGCTTGCGCGCGTGCCGTCGCAGACCACCGATCGCTGCGAAGTCGAGATCCGCGGCCGGTTGCTGCCGGCCACCGTCGTGCGGCCCCCGTTCGTGCGCCACGGCAAGATCGCCGTCGCGCCCTGATATCCCTTTCCACGGAAGCCAACCCCTTCACGGAGCTGATCATGAGCAACGTCCCTGCCGACCTGCGTTTCCTCAAGTCCCACGAGTGGGCGCGCCTCGAGGCCGACGGCACCATCACCGTGGGCATCTCGGACCACGCCCAGCAGGCGCTGGGTGACCTCGTGTTCGTGGAGGCGCCGGAAGCCGGCCGCCGCGTCGCGGCAGGCGAGGCGTGTGCCGTGGTCGAATCCGTCAAGGCGGCTTCCGACGTATATAGCCCGGTCAGCGGCGAAGTGATCGCCGGTAACGCGGACCTCGGCGGACAGCCCGAGCTCATCAACCAGGCCCCGTACGGCGCCGGCTGGATCATGCGCATCCGCCCGGACGACAAGGCGCAGTTCGCCGCCCTGCTCGACGCGAAGGCTTACGAGGCGGCGCTCGCCGCGGAAACCCACTAATCGAAGAGGACGGGCCCGCCATGCCCTTCATTCCGCACACCGCGGACGACATCCGCGAGATGCTCGCCGCGATCGGCGCCCCGGACATCCAGGCGCTGTTCGACGAAATCCCGGCCGAGCTCCGTTCGCGGGCGCTCGACGCCATTCCGCCAGCGCTCTCCGAGATGGAGATCGGGCGGCTGATGTCGGAACGCGCGGCGGCCGACGGCCAGAAGCTCAACTTCATCGGCGCAGGCGCCTATGAGCACCACGTGCCCGCGGCGGTGTGGGCGATCGTGACCCGGGGCGAATTCTACAGCGCGTACACGCCCTACCAGGCCGAGGCGAGCCAGGGCACGCTGCAGCTGCTGTACGAGTTCCAGTCGATGATGGCGAGCCTCACCGGCATGGCCGCGTCGAACGCCTCGCTGTACGACGGCGCCACGGCGCTCGCCGAGGCGTGCCTGATGGCGGTGCGCGCGCACCGCAAGTCGAAGTCGCAGCGCATCCTCGTGCCCGCGGCGGTCAATCCCGGCTATCGCGACGTGCTGCAGGCCGTGGCGGGCGGCCAGAACCTCGCGTTCGAGCTGCTGCCTTACGATCCGCGCGGCGGCGTGACGACCACCGCGAGCCTCGAGAAGTACCGCGGGCAGGACATCACCGCCCTCGTGATCCAGCAGCCGAACTTCTTCGGCAACCTCGAGGACGTCGACGCCCTCACCGACTGGGCGCACGACGCGGGCATGCTCGTGATCGCCGTCGTGAACCCGATGTCGCTCGCGGTGCTGAAGCCGCCGGGCGAATGGGGCACCAAAGGTGCCGACATCGTGTGTGGCGAAGGCCAGCCGCTCGGCGTGCCGCTGTCCTCGGGTGGCCCGTACTTCGGCTTCATGACCACGCGCATGGAGCACGTGCGCCAGATGCCGGGCCGCATCGTCGGACGCACGGTCGATCTCGACGGCAAGCCGGGCTTCACGCTCACGTTGCAGGCGCGCGAACAGCACATCCGCCGCAGCAAGGCCACCTCGAACATCTGCACCAACCAGGGCCTGCTGGTCACCGCGGCGACGATCTACATGTCGCTGGTGGGTCCGCAGGGCCTCGCGAAGGTCGCCTCCACCTGCGTGCAGCGCACGGCCGAGCTGGCAGCTGGGCTCGAGAAGGTGCCGGGCGTACGCCTCGCGTTCAACGCACCGCGCTTCCACGAGGCGGTGCTGCTGCTCGACCGGCCGGTGCGCGGCGTGCTCGAGGCACTCGCGGCACGGGGCATCGTCGGCGGCGTGGACATCTCGCGCGACTATCCATCGCTCGGGAACGCGTTGCTGGTTTGTGCCACCGAGACCCGCACCCCCGGGGACATCGCCACCTACGCTCGCGCGCTCGCAGACGTGATGCAGAGCGCGGCCGCGGCCTGAGGAACACGACATGCGCGAACAACTGATCTTCGAACACTCGCGTGCCGGCCGCAGCGCCGAGGCGCAGTACCCGCTCGACGCCCCGGCGGCCAGCGTGCCCGAGAACCTGCGCCGTCGCAGCGCACCCATGCTGCCGGAGGTCTCGGAGTTGCAGGCGGTGCGCCACTTCACGCGCCTCTCGCAGCTCAACTTCTCGATCGACACGCACTTCTACCCGCTCGGGTCGTGCACGATGAAGTACAACCCGCGCGCCTGTAACCAGTACGCGCTGCTGCCCGGGTTCCTCGGACGCCATCCGCTCGCGCCCGAATCGACCGGGCAGGGCATCCTGCGGTGCCTGTACGAGCTGCAGGAGATGCTCAAGGAAGTGACCGGCATGCGCGGTGTGTCGCTCACGCCGATGGCGGGCGCGCAGGGCGAGTTCGCCGGCGTGGCGATGATCCAGGCCTACCACAAGGCGCGCGGCGACCACGCGCGGCGCGAGATCATCGTGCCCGACGCGGCGCACGGCACCAACCCGGCCACGGCGACCATGTGCGGTTGCACGGTGAAGGAGATCCCTTCGCTGCCGAATGGCGACATCGATCTCGATGCACTGAAGGCCGCGGTCGGCCCGCAGACCGCGGGCATCATGCTCACCAACCCCTCGACGCTCGGCGTGTTCGAGCGCCGCATCCGCGAAGTGGCCGGGATCGTGCACGAGGCGGGCGGCCTGCTCTATTACGACGGCGCGAACCTCAACGCCATCCTCGGCAAGGTGCGCCC
>JAGVUU010000155.1 GCA_019136105.1 Gammaproteobacteria bacterium | reverse complement strand
GATGAAGTCCTTGATCGGCGGCACGTAGTCCGCGTCGAGCGGGTACAGGCTGATGTCGACCGCGATGCGCATGGCTTGCTCCTTCATCTCAGGGACCAGGTGACGGTGATGCCGAACTGCCGCGGATCACCCTGCTGCACGTACAGCTGGTTGGCAAAGTCGGGCGGCTCGAGACCGAAGTAGAAACCGCGCACGGCATGGCGTTCGTCGAACACGTTACGGCCCCACGCGTACGCCGACCACTGGTCCGCGGCGTAGCCGGCCTTCAGGTTCAGCAGCGAGTACGCGTCCGACTGCTGGTCGTGGCTCGCGTCGAAATAGAACGCGTCGCTGCCGTACAAGTCCGCCCGGGCCATCCAGCCGCGCGGCGAATTCCACTCGGCCGACAGCGAGTACTGCCAGCCGGGCGCGTGCGCCTGCTCGCGGCCGTCGAGGTCACGCTCACCGTACTGGTAACCAACGTACTCCGTGTGCAGCAGGCCGAGCGTCGCGCCGAGCGTGAGCACGTCCACCGGACGCCACGCCAGGGTCGCTTCGAGGCCGGCGTTGCGGCCGCGCGCGGCGTTGTCCGTGTAGAACACATACGAGAGCGGATCGCCCGGGTCGAGCTGGAACGACGTCGCCACCTGCTGCGATTCGCGCCACATGTGGAACACCGCGACTTCGGCGGACAGGCGTCCGTCGTCGCTCAGGCGATGCAGGCCCGCTTCGAGGTTCCACAGGTACTCGGGCTCGAACTCGCGTCGGGTCTCGGGCACGAACAGCCCGATGTTGAAGCCGCCGGCCTTGTAGCCGCGGCTCACCGTGACGTACCAGCCGCTGCGCGAGGCGAAATCCCCCGACAACGACAGGTGCCCGCCAGCCATGGTGTCGCGCGGCGAGAACGAGGCGCCGTCACTATCGTCGTAGTCCGCCGAACGCGTCTCCACGCGCAGGCCGGCGGACAACACGAGACTGCCGCCGAGCCCCCACTCCGTCTCGCCGTACGCCGCGAGGTTCGTGGCCGAGTAGTCGGTGTCGAGCAGCGGCCGAAGCAGCTCCCCCGCGAACTCGTCGCGCTGCAGGTTCTGCTCGTCGAGGCGCAGGGCGTAGACGCCCACGAGCCAGCCGAACCCCTGGTCCCGCGCCGTCGAGTCGCTGATGAGTCGCAGGTCCTGGCTGAGCGTGCGCCGCTCGCGCTGGTAACGCGAGAAATAGTCGTACGGCGCGTACTCACCCCAGTACGGGTCATTGCCCCAGTCGCCGTCGAAGCTGTAGACGATGTCCGAATCGGCGTAAGCCGTGGTCGACCGCAACGTGGTGCGGTCGAGGTCGCCGTCGACGCGCAATGACGCGCCGCTCGAGCGCTGCACGTCCTGGCCCGGCCGGTCGGAGAGCGTGTCGAACGAGTTGTCGGGCGCAAAAGCGTCGAACCCGTTGTCGAGGTCGGCGTGCATCAGGGTGAGGCCCACCTGCCACCCAGCCTTGGGCTCGAAGGCGAGCTTGGCGCGCACCGTCAGTTCGTCGCGGCCGTTCGTGTCGTCGCGGCCGAGGTAGCGGTTGTGGCGGAAGCCGTCGCTTTCGGCCTGCTGTACGGCGACACGCCATGCCCCCTGCTGCGGGCCGGCGAATCCGAGCGCGCCGCCCGCCACGATCCCCGCCGACAGCATGCCGTCCTCTCCCGCGGTCAGCTCCGTATGCAACTCGTGCTCGGGGCGCGCGTCACGGGTGCGGACGTTGATGAGCCCGGC
Organism: Gammaproteobacteria bacterium; assembly: GCA_019136105.1. GTDB lineage: Bacteria > Pseudomonadota > Gammaproteobacteria > Steroidobacterales > Steroidobacteraceae > RPQJ01. Next base: position 21,299 of record JAGVUU010000155.1, on the reverse strand, counting down.
CAGCGCGTTGGCGCCGTAGCGGGTGCCTTGCGGCCCGCGTAGGACCTCGACCTGCTCGACGTCGAACGACGTGGCCGGCATGCCGACCCCGCTGAAGTCGATGTCGTCGATCAGGAACCCGACCGACGGGTTGGGCGCGCCCTGGTACTGCTCGAGTTCACCGACACCGCGCAGCTGGAAGTACCTTGGCCGGGAGGTTCCGCCCGACCAGTTCAGGTTCGGCACGAGGCCGAGCACGTCCTGCAGATGCTGGAGGCCGGCAGCCTCGAGCACCCCGGCGTCGAGCACCGTGGTGCTGACCGGGAAGTCGCCGATCCCGGCCGGACGCAGGGAGGCGGTGACGACGATTTCCTCGAGTTCGGTCGGTCCCGAGGCGTTGCCGACAGGGGCCGCCAGGAGGGCTGCCATCGGCACCACGGCAGTGCGCACGATGCCAAATCCCTTTCGGAATACGTCGCAAGCGAATGAATTTAATGGACAAACATATGGACTGGCGGCCAAGTTACCTGCTCCCTACGCCGGTGCTAACCGGATCAGGTTCAACGGGTTCGCCGATGAGCGGCTCGCGCCGCGGTCGACATCTCAGGCCCAGTCAGGCCACCCCAAGGTGGCGCGCAGTATACGTTTGCACGCTCGAATCGGGAATCAGCCCGGTTGACGGCGGCGGCGGCGTGGGGACTAATGCGCGTCCCCTGTTCCCGGATCGAAGCCCGCATGCCGAAGCGCAAGTGCCGCCTGTTCCTCGTCGACACGTTCACGCGCGAGCGTTTCTGCGGCAATCCCGCCGCGGTGGTGCTCGATGCCGAGCAGTTGAACGACGACGAGATGCGCCGGCTGGCGCGCGAACTGCACGGCACCGAGGTCGCCTTCGTCCTCGCGGCCGATGCCCCCGACCACGACCTCGAGATCCGCTTCTTCTCGCCACGGCGCGAGGTGACCTTCATCGGTCACGCCGCGCTGGCCGCCCACTACGTCCGTGCCGTCGCCAACGGCGCGCCCAAGGGCAAGGTGCGGCAGAAGTCCGGCAACGCGATCATCGAGGTCGAGGTGACGGGCAAGGCGCCCGGCCTGCGCGTCACGATGCACCAGACCCCGGCGTCATTTGGCCCGATCGTGCCCGAGGAGCGCCGCGCCCCGGTGCTCGACGCACTCGGCATCAGTTCGGCAAGCCTCCACCCAGCCTGCCCGATGCAGGTGATGAGCAAGTGGAACTCGCGCCTGCTGATCGGCCTGAATTCGCCCGATGCGCTCGAGTCACTGCAGCCCGACATGCAGGCGCTGATGCACCTGCCACCGCGCGTCGGTGCCGACGGGTTCTTCGTGTTCGCCCTGCAGCCCGGCACCGACCCGCTCACGACCGAGTCGCGCATGTTCTGCCCGGTCATCGGAGTGCCGGAGGACCCGGTCAGCGGCAACGCACACGCGATGCTCGGCGTGTACCTCGTGCACCACGGCCTGCTCGCCTCGAACGGCCACCCGGCCCGGCTGATCGGCCACCAGGGCCGCTTCGTCGAGCGCCCGGGGCAGGTCGAGGTGCAGGTCGAGGCCTCCGGCAAGCGTGCCACCGCGGTGCAGGTCGCCGGCGACGCGACGATCGTCTACCAGGCCGAAGTCGAGTTCTGAGGCCGTGGCCGCCGCGGGCAGCCTCGCGACGGTCGCTGGCATCGCCGCGCTGTGCGGCACCGGTCCGCTCGACATCCTGCTCACCAACGACGACGGCGCCGGTGCCGCGGGCATCCGTGCGCTACGGGCCCAGCTCGCGGCCGCGGGACACCGGGTCACGCTGGTGGCGCCCGACCACAACGCCAGCGGCACCGCCATGAGTTTCGACTGGGGCCCGGTGCGCGTCACCCGCGACCCCGATGATCCGTCGGCATTCGCCGTGAGCGGCTCGCCCGCCACTGCGGTGGTGCTCGGTGCAAGCGCGCTCTATCCCACAGGCCGGCGCCCCGATCTCGTGATCTCCGGCATCAACCACGGGCCGAACAAGGGCTCGCTGCTCGTGCTGTCGGGCACCGTCGGTGCAGCGCTCGCAGGCACGCTGCTGCTCGATCCGCCCGTGCCCGGGTTCGCCGTCAATGCCGAGCGCCTCGTCGCGGCCGAGCCTGTCGACTCACCGGCGAACCGCGCGCAGCTCGACGCGGTCGGGGCCCACTTTGCACGCCTGGTCGGTGAGACGCGCGGCTGGTTCTGCGAGGGCGGCCACGTCGCCCGCGCACGCACGGTGCTCAACGTCAACTACCCCGCCCGTCGCGTGACGAACCTGCGCGGCGCAGTCGTCGCACGCCAAGGCAGCGCGACCGACCTTGGCGTGACGTTCTCCGCCACCGGTCCCGACGAGTACCGTGCCGATGCCCGCCGCGCAGACGCCACCGGCGGCAGTGACAGCGACCTGCACTGGCTGGAACTCGGTTACGTCACGGTGACGCCGGTGAGCGGCGCGATCGACGCGGGGAGTCATTCAGACCGTAAGCTTGAGCGCAGGCTGCGCGGACTCTAGCGTCGTTTCCTGCCTGCGGGGCGGGCGGGCAGCGTCAGGCATCGCGTCACGTAAGTCGGCACGTCCTCGGGATGGTGGGTGGCGAGTACCACCTGCGTTCCTCGCTCGACAGCCGCCGCGACCCGGGCCGCCACGATGTCGCGCGCCGACCCGTCGAGGCCGTCGAACGGCTCATCCAGCAGCAATAGCCGCCGGTTCACGATCAGCGCCCGGGCCAGCAGCGCACGCCGCATCTGGCCATAGGAGAGCTCTCGTGCACGGCGGCTGCCGAGGCCGCGCAGCCCGACTTCCGCCAGGCGGCGATTCGCCAGCGCTCGCTCGTCAGGGCTCGCTGTCTCGTCGAGGCCGATGCTCGAATGCAGGCCCGACACGACGATCTCGTCGACCGTGCACGCCGTGGCCGCGTACCGGGACTGCAACTCGGGCGACACGATGCCCACCGCGCTCTTCCATTCGGAAATCGGAGTGCCGGGCGGGAAACCGTGGCGTTCGATTCGGCCGCCATCCGCAGGACTGAGGTCGCCGTAGAGCAGCGCGATCAACGTGGACTTGCCCGCGCCGTTGGGCCCGGCGATGTGCCAGTGCTCACCGGCCGCAATCGTCCAGTCGAGCGGCCCGAGCACGCGGCGCTCGTCGCGGTGGACGCATGCGTTCCGCAACTGCAGCACTGGGACCGAACCCCGCCCTGCGACGGCACCGCTCACAGCGCCCCTCGTCGAGTTCGCGGGCCGGGCGGCGGGCGCGCTCGCTCGCCCGGACTTCCGTCCCGGCGCGACGACTTCGGCATGCAGCCTGCCCCGCTCGAGACGGGCCGCGCCCGTGATCGCCCGAGGTCGCTCCCCCGGTCGGTGTGTCGTCAGGACCCACGCGATGCCCGGTTCACTCGCGCGGCGCAGTGAGCGCATGAACAGCCGGCGCGACCCAGCATCGAGGCCGTTCAGCACCTCGTCGAGCAGCAACACGTCCGGCCGTCCGATCAGCGCGCGCGCCAGCAGTACACGGCGCCGCTGTCCGTGCGAGAGCGTGAGAAACCGGCGATCCGACAGTCCCGCGAGCCCGACGTCATGCAGTGCGCGACGCATCTGGCGCCACTGTCCCGCACTCGGCGGCTCGAGCAGCAGGTCGTCCCCGGCGAAGCCGGTGGCCACCACCTCGGCCACGCGCAAGTCGAAACCGTGGCGGTCGTAACGATCCTGCCGTTCGGGGCCGAGATAAGCGATGCGCTCGCGCGCGAACAGTGGCTGATCGTGCCACTCGCCCGCGTAGTGATACTGCCGGCGTTCGCCGCCGGTCGGCGTTGGCCACAAGTCGCCGCGCAGCAGCTTGAGCAACACGGTCTTGCCGGAGCCGTTGGGCCCCGACAGTAGCCAACGGTCGCCAGCGCGCAGCTCGAACGACACGTCGCGCAGCGCCCAGTGCCGCCCAAGGCGCAGGCCCACACGCTCGAGTCGTATCGCGTCGAGGCGCGGTCGTGCGGCCCGCGTCAGTCGCCGAGCCAACGGTAAACCTCGCCCTCGACACGCGCCCGCCCCTCCTCCACCAGCTTCACGGCGTGGGCGAGCAGCGAGTAGCGCGCGTAAACGTGCATGAACTTCGGCACGTCGTCGTACACGTCGGGCAGCACGTCTTCGAGCGTGGCCGCACGTCGCGTGCCGAGCGCACGGGCGAGCTTCTCCTCGCGCGCCAGCCGATGGCCGATGACGCGCTCGATCTCGGCGACCGCCTTCGGCATCAGCGCGCCGTGACCCGGCGCCAGGGCCGACACCGGCAACTCGCGCAGTTCCCGCAGCGACTCGAGATACAGCCGCATCGAGCCGTCGGGGGGAATGATGATCACCGTGGAACCGCTCATCAGGTGGTCGCCGGTGAAGAGGAGCCCCGCCTCCTCGAGCAGCAGGCACACGTGGTTCGATGCGTGTCCCGGCGTGTGCAGGGCGCGCAACGCCTCGCCGCCGGCTTCGATGCGTTCGCCGTGCGCGAGGCCGGCGTCGGGCGCGTAACCCGGATCCTGGTGACCGTCGTCGGGCGCCGGCAGGCCGTGCACCGGAGCGCCCGTGCGCTCCTTGAGCCATCGTGCGCCCGGCGAGTGATCCGGATGTGAGTGCGTGCACACGATGCGGGAAACCACGCCGCCCGCGACCTCGAGCACGCGCCCGAGGTGACCGGTGTCGTCACAACCCGGGTCGATGACCACCGGACGCTCGGTGCCGACGACGTAAGTGTTGGTGCCGGGCCCGGTGAGTGGGCTCGGGTTCGGCGCGACAATGCGCCACACCGCGGCAGCCACCTGCTGGACGGTGCCGGTGGCAGGGGGCGCCCATGGATCGAAATCGGCCATGGACGCGATTCTACGCGGTGGCCCGGCTCAGGGATCCTCCACAACGTAACCCTTCGCGCGCAGCTGCGCGACATAGCCGTCCGGCTTGAGGATCTGGTCGATCGACAGCACGGCGACCGTCGAGGCATTGCGCGCGAGCGCCTGCTCCACTGCAGACAGCCAGGCTGCAGCGCGTCGCGCCGGCCAATCCGCAGCGCCGCGGTCCTGCATGACCTGCGCATTCAGCACCACGGCGATGCAGGCGCTCGCATTGTCCACCGGCGCCAGTTCGCGCAATTTCGCCACGTCGCCGGTCGCCCAGGCGTTGGCACGCACCCGCATCAGGTCGAGGTCGGATTCGAGGCGGGCGATGGTCTTCGCGAAGCATTCGACGTCGTCGAGCGGGGCCTGCTTGAAGTCCTTGATCGCGTCCCGCGGCTTCTCCACCTTCACGGCAACCTCGGGCTCCGTGATCTTCACCTTGGCCTTGCGGGCAAGTTTCTCGACGGCCGGCCAGATGACTCCGAACGAGTCGAAACCCTGGGCGCGCACTGCCTTCTCGTACAGCGCTCCGGCCGCAAAGATCGGGCGCCACTCCTCCACGTCGTCATCGCGGCCGATGTATCGCTCCTTGAGGGGCAACCAGCGCGCGTACAGGTCGGCGGGCACGAGGTCCTGCAGGCGTTCGCCGTCCGGATTCTTGCGCAGGCCGACGAGCGACGGCAGCAACGTGAGGCCCCCGAGGGGGCCGACCTTGGCGCTCATCGTGACCGGCCCGATCACCTCCTGCGACTCGGCAAGCACTGACTCCAGTTCCGTCGAACGCCACTGCATCTTCTTTGGCAGCGGCCCATAGCTGCCGAGGATCCACAGCACGTGATCGTGTCCGGCCGACGGGTGGGTGACCTTCCACAAGCCCGGGCCCGGCTGCTGGCCGGTCACCAGGACTTCCTCGATCGGGGCGGCGCGTTCGTCCGGCGGTTCGGTGGCGCTCGCGAAAGGACCGATCGCGAGCGCGGCAACCGCAAGCCAGCTGCGGAAGGACATGGCCGGGCGCTCAGGTGGCTGCCGGTGCACGGAACCTGCCATCAGCTTGCCATGATCGTCGGCCCGCCCTTCGCCTCGGCGCGCTGATAGGCCGGGCGTGCGCGGATGCGATCCCTGTAGGCGCTCAGGTGCGGATGATCCGCGGCGCCCGTGGCCCGCGACAGCAACGCCTCGACGGCGAAGCTCATCTGGAAGTCCGCCATCGTGATCTCGTCGCCGGCGAACCAGCGGTTGCGCGCGAGGTGGCTGTCGAGGAACCTGATCGCCGCCTGCAGGTTGGGGTCGATGAGCTGCGCCTGAACCTTTGCACAGATGGCGCGTGCGATCGGCTTCGCCAAGAACGGCATCGGACGGTTGGGAATGGTGACGAACACGAGCTTCATCACCAGCCAGTTCATCAGCGAGCCTTCGGCGTAGTGCATCCAGTAACGGCACTGGCGGTACTCGCGCGTGCCGCGCGGCGGTTCGAGATGGGCGAGCTCGCCCTTCCCGGCGGAGCCGTACTTCTCGGCGAGGTATTCGATGATCGCGCCGGACTCGGCGATCACATCACCGTCGTCGGTGACCACGGGTGACTTGCCGAGCGGGTGAATCGCCTTGAGTTCGGCGGGCGCGATGCGCGTCTTCGCGTCGCGCTTGTACACCTTGATTTCGTACGGCACGCCGAGCTCCTCGAGCAGCCACAGGATGCGTTGCGAGCGGGACGTCTCGAGGTGATGGACGGTGAGCATGGGTTCGATGCCTTTTTCGTGGTTTTCCCGATGGCTGGGACCGGGTCCGGATGCAGAGGAGATCACGTTTCCTCACATCGCGCAGCCGCCATACGTAGATTCGGATCTGCCGTCGGGCGCAGGGTCGGCGTACAAGGTGAATTGGGCCCCGCGCGTCGGCTCGCTGGCGACCGATGGAGCAGGGCGTCGGCGGGGCGGAGCCCTTTGGATCCTCCTCCTCCAGTCGGAGGTCCGCCCCCCCCGCAGCCGGCGCGCCATGTCGCGCCGGCCGCCTCGAACCGAACCGCCGGCAAGGCCGAGCGCGGAGTGCCCGCCTCGGCCGTTTTACATAATTGGGACTGGTCGTGCCAGCGCCGCTCAGTGCTGCACCGACGCCTTGAGCCCCTGCCCCATGAGCCGGTCGGTCCAGGCGATGCCGAGCGCCGACAGGATGAACACGCTGTGGATGACGGTCTGCCACATCACGCCGGTGGCCGTCACCGTGGTGCAACCCTTGCTGGGCGATCCCGCCTCCGCCAGTGCCTGGGCGGCTTCGACGCCTGCGAGGGAGCTGCACAGCGGCAGACCACCGAGCGCACCGGCTTCGATGAACGTCTTGAGCAGGTGGATCGAGCTGATGCCGATGATCGCCATCGCGAGCTTCACCTTCAACACGCTCGCGTTGACGTGGCTCAACCACTCCGGCTGGTCGGGGTGCCCGGCGAGATTGAGGCGCGACACGAACGTCTCGTAGCCGCCGACGATCACCATCACGAGCAGGTTCGAGATCATGACCACGTCGATCAGGCCGAGCACGATGAGCATGATGCTCTGCTCGGTGAGGCTGGGGGCCTCGTGGATCAGGTGCCACAGTTCCTTGAGGAACAGGAACACATAGACGCCCTGCGCGACGATCAGGCCGAGGTACAGCGGCAATTGCAGCCACCGCGAACTGAAGATCAGCGCGGGCAGCGTTCCGAGCGAGGGGTCTTTCGTGGTGTTCGACATGGCGGAGTTTCGGCCGATGCTGGCAAATGGCGCGCAAGGGTAATGGCCGCCGCGACGGCTGCCAAGTCGCAGTCGCTCGCGTCCACCTCCGGGCGGCGGCCGGTGTGCCGGTCGATGCGTGCAACCTTGTGCTGGTTGCTTGCATGGAAGCCGCCATGCGCACCTCCAGGACTGCTCTGCTGCCACGTGCCCTGGCACGCCCGCAACGCGGCCATCCAGCACGAATTGCTGCGAGCCATGGCAGGCAGCAACGGCGATCGCACAATGCTGCCCATCGGGGCGGCGCATCGGCCATTCCTCGGGGCGTCTCTGCGGGCATTGCCTTGGGTGACCGTCGTGGATCCGCTCAGCGTGACCGGCGGACCGGCCCGCTGAGCCATTCCGCGCGCGACCGCTGCGCCGGCGGCCACGATCCTCCGGTGCCGGGCTCATCGTGTGAGCCTGCCGCCCGGCTACCGTGCCGGCATGATCGATCTCGGCACGATCGCTGGCCTGCATCGCCACCAGCACCAGCTGGCGGCCTATTGCCCGCGATGCGATCGATGGACCGTGCTGCCGCTCGGAGAACTGATCACCCGCGGACAGGGCGGGCGCAGATTGCCCTTCCCGGTGCGCTGCCGCACCTGTGGGGAGGCCGGCCGCCTGCAGGTGCGGCCGCCCGTGCCGACCCGGGTCGGCACCGTCGGCTGGACGTGAGACCCGGTCTCTGCGCCCGCCGCTCAGTTGCCGCGGCTGACCACCAAGGCCGCCGCAATCAGTTCCTCGAGCAGCGCCATGGAGGCCTGGCCCGAGCAGATGAACGGGTTCAACTCGGCGCGTTCGCCATACTTGAGCAGCAGCGACGGATTGACCTTGGCGAGGTTGACCTGGCCCATGGTCCAGTGGCCGAAACGGCGCTCGCGGATCTCCTCGAAGCTCAGGATGCGCACTTCCCGGTGCCGGCCGTCGCGCACGATCGTGTTGTAGAGCTCGCAGACCTCGTCGCGCCCGCCCTCGAGCACCTGGATGAACACGTCGTCGCTGTAGCAGAGCACGCCGGTGATGCCGAGCTTCGGGTTGTGCGCCCGCGACTGCTCGAGGATGGAGGCGTGCGCGGCGGGCGTGATCGGTTGCGTCGCGCGGCTGGCATAGAGGAGACGGACGAGCATGGTGCCCTCAGTCGGTCAGTTTGAGCAGGGAGAGGAATTCGCGGCGCAGCGTGTGGTCCTTCAGGAACGAACCGCGCATCACGCTGTTCACCATCTTGGTCTGGTCGTCCTTGACGCCGCGCCAGTGCATGCAGAAGTGATCCGCCGCCATCACGACGGCGAGGCCGTCAGGGCTCATCTTGCGCATCAGCAGGTCGGCCATCTGCGCGATCGCCTCCTCCTGGATCTGCGGGCGGCCCATGATCCACTCGGCGAGGCGCGCGTACTTCGAGAGCCCGATCAGGTTCGAATGCTCGTTCGGCATCACGCCGATCCACAGCTTGCCGAGGATCGGGCACAGGTGATGGCTGCAGGCACTGCGCACCGTGATCGGCCCGACGATCATGAGCTCGTTCAGGTGCTCGGCGTTCGGGAACTCGGTGACGGGTGGCACCGCCACGTAGCGGCCGCGGAACACCTCGTTCAAGTACATCTTCGCGACGCGGCGCGCGGTGTCCTGGGTGTTGTGGTCGCTCTCGGTGTCGATCACCAGGCTTTCGAGCACGCCCTTCATCTTCCCTTCGACCTCGGCGAGCAACTCGTCGAGTTCGCCGGGCTGCAGGAATTCGGCGATGTTGTCGTTGGCATGGAAGCGCTGCCGCGCCGCCTGGATGCGGGCACGGATCCGCGCGGACACGGGCAGTTGTCCGTCGTCCGCCGCTGGAGGGGTGGTGTCACTCATGAGTGGATCGCCAGTCGCTCTTCGGGTGGGAAGGATACCAGCACGCGCGGCCCGTGCCGGAGGCTAGACCAGTTTCAGCTCGATCAGGCTCCGACCCATGGCGGCCACGGCCTCATCGGCCCGAATGAACTCCATGCCAAGCTCCCGCCGGGTCCGCGAGGTGTCCACCGGCACGAACTTGCCGAGTTCCGGCACGGCGAGGCGAGCGCCCGGGTCATAGAGCGCCGCGAGCCGCACCGCCCAGTCCGGTAGTTCGCGCGTGGGCACCTTGCGTGCCGCGTCGCCGAGGTGCTGCCGAAGTGCCCGTGCGACGTCGATCATCCACAGCGTGGCCGCAGAGCCGAGGTAGCGCCCGCCGCCCGGCGCACGAGTCTCGAGCGCGAGGCGATGCATGCGCGCCACGTCACGCACGTCCACGACGGCGATCGACATGCGCGGCGCGCCCGGGTACTTGCCCTTGAGGAACATCTGAACGATCGTGGCCGACGTGCCGATGTCGGGATCGAGCGCCGGGCCCAGCACGAGCCCGGGATTCACGGACGAATAGTGCAGCGCCGGCCGCTCCTGCGCCATGAAATCGCGCGCGGCCCGTTCGGCCAGCGTCTTCGACTTGGAGTAGGCGGTCACCGACGGGTGCCCGACATCGGTCCAGTCATCCTCCGTGAACGGCGCCGTGCGTTCACGTGGGTGCCCGTAGAACACGGCCGCGGTCGACGACGTCTGGACGAAGCGTTCGACATCCGCGGCAACCGCAGCACGCAACACTCGCAGCGTGCCTTCCACGGCGGGACGGATCAGGTCCTGCTCGTCCTTCGGTTGCTTGGCCGGGAACGGCGAGGCGACATGCAGGACGTGCTCACAACCCGTGACCGCCCTGTCCCAGCCGTCGTCCGACTCCAGGTCGGCGGCGGCGAACTCGAGTCGCGCGACGTCCGCGTGCTTCGCGATGGAAGCATGGACGTCACCCGACTTGTGCATCGAGCGCACGGTGCCCCGCACGCCGTAGCCGGCGTTCAGCATCTCGACGGCACAGTGCTTCGCGATGAACCCGGAGATGCCGGTGATCAGGACGGTCGGCTTGGCCATGCGCTACCCCGGACGACGCCGTTTTGCGCCGATCTTATGCCAAACCGTGACCCCACACACGGCGCCCGCGGCCTGCCGCCGCTATGGTCGCCGTCATGAAAGGCACGATGGTCCCGGCCCTGTTCGCGAGCATGCTGCTCGGCTGATGCGCGTCGAGCACCCTGAGCAAGGACGAATGCCGCTCGGTCGACTGGCGCACCATCGGCTACGAAGACGGTGTTGCGGGTCGCTCGGGCGAGCAGATCGGCCGACACCGTCAGGCCTGCGCCGGGTACGGCGTAACCCCCGACCTCGATGCATACCGCGCCGGTCGTGCGGAGGGTCTGCGCGAATTTTGCCAGCCGCGCAACGGCTACCGCGCCGGCGCCAGCGGCCAGGCTTACTACGACAGTTGCCCGGCGGAACTCGAACCCGCGTTTCTCGCCGCTTACGACGAGGGAAGGGAACTCCATGTCCGCGCGCGCCGCGTGGCCGATGCCGATGAGGCGATTGCCGACCGCCGCCACGAGATCGCCCGGCTTGAAGACTCACTGGTGCGCCGCGGCTTCCGCGTCGTCGATGAGAGCGCCACCCCGCAGGAACGCACGCAGGCCGTGGTCGACGCGAAGCAAGCGGGCGAACGCATCGGCCGGTTGAAGGCCGAGATTGCGCAACTCGAGAAGGACCGCGCGCGCTACCAGCAGGAACTGGACGCCTACCGCACCCGGGTCGCGACACGCTGATGGCGGTGTCCGGAACGGCGCATCGCGCGCGCCCCGGGACGGTGGCCGGAGTTCAGAGCGAGTCGTCGGACTCGAGACGGTCGGCCACCTGCTGCAGGTGCCCCGCAACGAGCGATTCGAGGATCGGGCTCGAGTAACCGTCGGCAAACCGCTCGTGCCGCACGAGGTAGTGCACGTACTGGCGCAAGTCGGGAAACGACCAACCGGCGACGACCTCCGCTGCGCGCTCACGCTCGCCCTCGAGCGGGTTGTCGGGCTTGAGGTCGCGGCAGACGAATCCGCACGCGTACGCCCCCTCGATGAAGATGCGATAAGCCTCGAGCTTGAAGAACTCCGCGAAGCGATCCTTCGGCAGCCTCGAGGCGACCGGCACACGGAAGTGGTTGAGCGCCTCGCGCTCGAGCAGTCGCACCAGTTGCACGAGGTGACGCGCCTGGTGTTGCGTGACTACCGAGCGCTTGCCCGGCGGGCTGCGCGAGATCCGGGAAGCCGACGCCCGCCCGCGGCCTGCGGCCACCGTTGGCTTCATGTCGAATCCTCCGGCGCCGGCGGGCGCTTCGACTTCGTGTCCAGGCGCAGGATCGCAGCCTTGAACATGCCGGTAGCATCCGCCGGACTCAGGCCGCGCGCAGCCGCCTCCCGCACCGCCTTGAGGAGCGCCGCCTCGAAGCGGATCTGCGTCGCATCGCCGACGGACGCATCCTTGCCATCGGGCGCAGGAATACACAGCACGCCGTCGGCACGCTCTGCAATCACATCTTCCGCCAGCAACCGCACATAGGCGCTGCGCACGTCGTCCGCAGGGATCATCAGCTCGGTCGCCACCCGCTCGGCGCTCGGCAACACGGCTCCGGCCGGCAAGGCCCCCGCACGGATATCGGCCACGATCACGTCGAAGAGCCTCTCCGCGAAAGACGGTCCCGTGCGCCCCTGCATGGCGCGTCGCCAGCGGCCGGTGCGCGTCGCCCAGTACTCCTCCATGTCCCGCACCCTCCCGATCTTGCAAGCCGATACCGCCGATTGTGCCAGATCGCAGGCGGACGGCCCTGCCACCCTGTCTCCAGCCCTCCTCCGCGTGGCAAGATTCGTGGACTCCGTCACTGCCCCCTGCGGGACGCCCGAATGCAAGTCGAGATCTGGAGCGACGTCGTCTGTCCGTTCTGCTACATCGGCAAGCGCCAGCTCGAGGCGGCGCTCGGGCAGCTGCCCGACCGAGGTCGCGTGCACGTCACCTGGCGCAGCTTCCAGCTCGGTCCCGACACGAAGACCGACCCGACGCGCAACGCGATCCAGAACCTGGCCGAAAAGAAAGGCTGGACCCTCGAGTTCACGCGCCAGGCCGTCGCTGACGTGTCGAACCGCGCACAGGCGGTCGGCCTGGCGTTCGATTACGAGCAGACCAAGGTCGCGAACACCTTCGACGCGCACCGTCTCGTCCATTACGCGACCAGCGCCGGCAAGGGCGGTGACGTCGCCGAAGCGCTGTTCCGCGCGTACTTCGTCGATGGCCGCAACGTGGGCGACCACGACACGCTCGCGCAACTGGCCGCCGGCGCGGGTTTGCCGGAGGCCGAAGTGCGCGAGGTGCTGCGCTCCGGCCGATTTGCGGACGCGGTGCGGCGCGACCTGCAGACCGCTGCGCAATTCGGCATCAACTCGGTCCCGTGCTTCGTGCTCGAACGCAAGTACGCGGTGAGCGGTGCGCAGGGCAGCCCGGCCCTGCTGCAGGCCCTGCAACAGGCACTGGCCGAAACCGCGGGTAGCGCGGCCGTCACGCCGTGACGATCTGCACGCTCTGCGTCACCGGATCGAACATGATGCGCGCCTCGCCACGTTCGAGCTGGCGGATCACCTCGGCCACCTTGGTCTCGAACGGCACGTCGCGCTCGCCGTAATCGGTGCCCTCGCGCAGCACGAACGACTCGACGACGCCGCGCAGCGCCTCCGGCGACAGCTCGGCATGCGGCACGGCGACCGGCAGTTCCTGGTCGCGCTCGTCTTCCCACCACGGGTCCATGGCGTGAATGATGCGACATCAACGCGCCGGACGGCGAATCTGCGAAACTAACGCCCCGTGAGCCACGACCTCGCCCACCTCGCGCGCATCATCACTGAAGGCTTCCTGCCGGCCAAGCTGGCGCTGCTGCAAGGGCCCAGGGATCGCGTGGTGGGTCCGCTGGATGCGGATCGGGTGCGCGGCATGCTGCTCGGCCTCGCCATCGGCGACGCGCTCGGCAACACCAGCGAGGGGCTCACCGCAGCTGAACGCGAGGCCAGGTTCGGGGAGATCCGCGACTACTTGCCGAATCCGCACGCCGGCGGCACGCGGGTGGGCCTGCCGTCCGACGACACGCAACTCACGTTCTGGACCCTGGAAAGCCTGCTCGAGACCGGCAGGCTCGACCCCGACGACCTCGCCGCCCGGTTCGCGTCCCGGCGGATCTTTGGCATCGGCAAGTCCGTGCAGCAGTTCCTGCACAGTCGCGAGCAGGGCATCACGCCGTGGTACCGGTGCGGCGCGGAAAGCGCCGGCAACGGCGCGCTCATGCGCATCGCCCCGATCGTGCTGTTGCACCCGGACGGCACCGGGCCCGGGCTGTGGCTCGACACTGCGCTCGCATCGATCGTCACGCACCGCGACGCCTCGTCGGTCGCCGCCTGCGTGGCCTTCACGGATCTGCTGTCACGCCTGTTGCGGCTGCCGGCGCCGCCGACCGCCGAGTGGATCATCGGCACGTTCGCCGGGACGGTACGCCAGGTCTGCACGGATGAGCAGTACAGTGCGCGCGGCGGCTTGCTTGCGGGCGGGTCAGGCTCATTCCCGGACTGCCTGGACCGCGCGCTCACTGAGGCGGCGCGACAGCGCTGGAGCACGCGCCAGGCCTGCGAGGCCTGGCACTCCGGCGCCTACCTGCTCGAAACAGTGCCGAGCGTGCTGTGGATCCTCGCCAACCACGCGCACGACCCGGAAGAAGCCATCGTGCGGGCCGTGAACGACACCTGCGACAACGACACGATCGCTGCGATCGTCGGCGCCGCAGTCGGCGCGCTCCACGGCGCACGCACCCTGCCCGCCTCCTGGCGGGCAGGACTGCTGGGACGCACCGGCGCTTCGGACGATGGCGTTGTTTTCCGCCTCATCGAGGCGGCCGTACGTCAGCGCCAGTTCTCGTAGCACTGCCGGGCGACGTACGGATCGCCCTTCTCGTCGTAGGCCACCTCGTCGTAGCAGGTGACCACCTTGCGCTTCTGCGGCGGCGGCAACGGAGTCGATGGCGACTGGTAGCCGGATTCCTGGTCTTCGCGCTGCTCAGCCCTGGCGGCGGCGGTGCCGATGATGGCGCCGAGCACGAGTCCGCCGATCGCCCAGGCGGCATCGTCCGAGTCGTTGCCCCTCTTGTGGCCGTGGTGATAGTAGGGCGGGTAGTAGTAGCCGTAAGCAGGCGGCGGCGGACGCCGGTGACCCGGCGGTATCCCGTGATGCGGGCCGGCGTAGGCCATCGGCGCCACCAGGAGCGAGCCGAGGGCTGTGAATGCGATGAGGCGCTTCATGGCGTGTCCTCTCTGTTGCACACAGGGCGGCCACCCGGACGTTCGAGTGATCCTGCAACAGAGAACGCGGCGACTGCAGCAAGGTTGACGTGCTCAGGCCCGCCGCAGCATCAGCACGTTGCCGGCAACCGCGAGCGCGGCACCGGCGACCACGAGCGCGTCGGGACGGAACGCCTCGAAGATCATCGAGATCACGAGCGCCAGGAGCGGAGTCATGACGCCGATCGTGCCGGTCGGCCCGGGACCGATGCGCTCCTGCAGCGTCAGGAAGCAGGCGAACGTCAGCACGGATCCCGCGAGCGCGAGGTAGAGCAGCGACAACCACCACGAGACGACCGACGGGGGAATGAAATACCGGCCCTGCAGCACCGCGACGATCGTGCACACTGCCGCGCCGTACAGCATGCCGAAGCCCATCGCGGGCCAGAATGGCAACCCGTGGACCCGGTTACGGCTCGCCGCGAGGCTTCCCACTGCCGACAGCAGCACCGAACCGACGATGAAGGCCGCACCGAGCGCCGCGTTCGGATTGCCCGAGGTCGAACCGAACTGGTGCCAGAACATCAGCGTCACGCCTGCGAGACCGAGGATGCCACCGGACAGGAATCGCCAGCTGACGCGCAGTCCGAACAGCCAATGGGCCCCGAGGCCCGTGACGAGCGGCGAGGCCGAGTACCCCACGGCCACGAGTCCCGACACGATGTGCCGCTCCGCGTGATACACGCAGATGTACGACACGCCGTACATGAAACAACCCTGCAGTGCGAGCAGTGCGTGCTCGCGCAGGCCGAACCGCAGCCGGATACCGCGGGCCGCGCACATCGCGAGCACCGTGACACCCGCGAGGGCAAAGCGGAACGCGACGCCTACCTCGGGCGCGGTATGCCCGATCTGGAACGTGATTGCGTACCAGGTGGTGCCCCAGGTCAGTACGCAGATCGCGAACAGCTGCCAGTTCTTGAGCCGATGCACAGCCCCTATTTTGCCGGATCGCCGATCGGTCGCGGGATCCCGCCCAGTTCGAGACGCCGCCAGTGGCGACCCGTCGTCGCCGTCGGATCCCAGCTGATCGCACGGTTCCCGCCGGCGGCCTTGGCAAGCAGCAGGGCCTGCGCGGCGTGGTCGATGCAGTCCTCGAGACGGATGTCCGGCTCGAGCTCCGCGACGCCGAACGAGGCGGTCACTTGCAGCGGAGAGCCCACGCCCGCGACGAACAGCTCGCGGCCCGCCAGTCCGTCACGAAGCACGGCCGCGATGCCCTTGGCTGCAGGCAGGTCTGCGCCCGGCAGCGTGATGAGGAATTCGTCGCCGCCGTAGCGGAACACCTTGTCGCCGGGCCGCAGCAGTTCCTGCATGAGCCGCGCGGACTCGGCCAGGAGCGCGTCGCCGATCGCGTAGCCGTACTGCCCGTTCACCGCCTCCAGCCGGTCGACGTCCATCAGCACGATGCACCACGGCTCGGCGCCCGGGCTCGACGTCGCCCGCCAGCGACGCAGCTCGGGTAACGCCTGGTCGCGGTCGAGCGCGCCCGTCAGGTTGTCGCGGCTGCGCAAGGCAGCCTGCAGCTCGCGCCTGAAGAGATCGAGTTCGCCGCGCAGCCGGACACTGGTCGCGATCAATTCGTCGAACAGCGCGCGCTGCACGGCACGGCCCGCCGCCGAGTCGGTAAGGATGCGTGCGGCGATGTCGTGCACCTGCCGGTGCTCGATGCCGATCGCGACGAACGTCGGCTGGTCGCGCAACCCGGGCGCCGTGCGCTCGTAATACCAGCGTCCGAAGCGACAGAGATGGTGCGCCCGGGCGACGAGATCGTTCGGATCACCCGGCAACCCGCAGACGATGACGCGCAGCAGTTGCGCGTGCCACTCGAGGTGATCCAGTACCGCCTGTTCGAGCTGCTCGAGGGTATTCCGCAACGTGGCCGGTTGAATGTCGAGCATCGGCTTTCCTCCGCACTCACCACGCCATCGCGCGATGCAGCTTAGCGCCGTAACGAAGATGGGACAAGCGCCGGAGGGCATGAGATCCGCGCGAAACACGTGCGCTGCGTCACAGATTGCGCACGTACCGCACGTGCGGCGGCGGGGCCGCGAACTGCGCGGCGAATCAGCGCGTCAGGCGATGGAACAACAGCGCCGCGCGGCGCACCTGGACGGCGATCGAGTCGACCTCCAGGTACTCCCCGGGCGCATGTGCTTCGTCGCCGAGCGCACCGAGCCCGTCGAGGCAGGCGAGCCGGCCGCTGCATACGAACGAGATGTCACCGGCGCCGCGCAACCCTGGGTCCTGGGCGGCGACCGACCCGGCGCCGAGATCACGGCTCACGCCATCGAGCACGGCGAGCACCCGGTAGTTGCCGTCGGTCGGCGCCATCGATGGATACTCCAGGTCGAATTCGATCGTGGCCGATGTCTGCGGCAGGTGGTCCGCGACGATCGTGGCCATCCGCTCCGTCGCCGCCGCATACTGCTCCGCAGTCAGGAAACGCAGGTCTCCGGCCACGCGCGCCTCCCGGGCGATCACGTTCGTCTTGCCGGCCGCGGTGCCTCCCTTCTGCGCGTCGTCGTAGGTCACCGTCGTGCCGCCCAGGATCACCGACGGGTTGTAGGTGAGGTTCGGCTGGCGCAATTCCTCCCGGAACCGGTCGAGGATGCGCGCGGCCTCGAAGATCGCTCCGAAGCCCTGCTCCTCGCGGAAGATTCCGGAGGAATGCGCCTGGCGGCCCGTCACCTGCATGCGCCAACTGCCGATGCCGCGGCGTCCGACCACGGCCACGCCGGGGGACGCGCCTTCGAACCCGAGCGCGACGTCGCTCTGGCCCGCCGCCTCCACGAGCGCCTGACGGGCGATCGAGGTGGGTTGCCCGGGGTCCTCCTCGTCGCCGGTGAACACGACGATCACCTGACGATCCTTCAGGGCGCCCGACGCGTGCAGTGCACGCAAGGCCTCGACGATGATGACGTTGCCGCCCTTCATGTCGGCGATGCCGGTGCCGTAGGCCCGGTTGCCATCGCGCCGGAACGGCTCACCCTCGAGGACCGTGTCGAGATGACCGATCAGCAGCAGGCGCTTGCCGCGGGTGCCGCGATGCACCGCAACGAGGTGACCCGACCGGCCGACCTCGGCGCGCTGGCCGACCCAGCGGGTCTCGAAGCCGAGCGCGGCGAGTTCGCGCGCGAACACGTCGCCCACCTTGCGCACGCCGGCGTGGTTCTCCGTGGCGCTCGGGATGTTGACCACCTCGGCCAGCAGTTCGAGCGACTGCGCCTGGCGCTCGTCGGCGGCACGAACGATGCGTTGCTCGGTTGAATCGAGCCCCTTCGCCCGGACCATCGCGCAACCGAGCAAGGCGCACAGGAGCAGCAGGCTGCGGGTCGCAGTGTATCGCGGCATATCGATGATTCCGCTGCGGGTGGACCGAAGGGTGCCCACCATAGCCGAGGTGGCCCTCACGGGCCATGAGCGCCGCGCTTGAACGCGAGCACCAGGCACCACACGCCGATGCCGCCGAAGAACAGCATGAACTGAACGTCGACCAGGTTCAGTCCACGTCCGCGTGCGATCACCACGGCCATCAGCACGGTCATGACCAGCAGGCCGGTGCCGATGGCGAACCAGGCCGGTCGCGAAAAGAGCGTGCCGGTGCGATCAGGCCGGCCGAATGCCAGCCGGTACCCCGCCTGCCAGCACATGCCACACAGCGCGATGAGGATCAGGCCGAAAATGAGCATCGAGCTGTTGAACGGGCGCCCAGGCGCACCCGGCCCCACGTAACCCCAGATTCCCCAGGAAATAGTGGCCGTCAGCACCAATGCCGCGGCCAACAGGACGACCCCGGCGGCGCGCACCCACGTCGACGAGACCGGCTCGAGATACGGGTTCGTCATACCAGCCCTGCTGTTGCGGTAACCTCTGTGGACCGCGCATGTCCCGTCCGACATTGCCGTGAGGCTCGACCCGACGCAAGGCTGAATGATGTCCCTGTTCTCACGACTGTTTGGCAAGTCCCATCCCGCACCGGTTGCTCCGGCGGCCAGCAAACCGGCCACCCCGGCCGAGTCGCCACCGAAACCCGATCCGGCGGCCATGGCGCGCGAAGAAGAAGCGGCCGTCTCGAGCGCGAACGCGGCTGGCGACGCCGCCGCCATCGGCAAGTGGGTGCTGGAGGGAAGTTCAACCCGCACCCGCCAGCTGGCCGCCCAGGCGGTGACGGATCCGGACCAGTTGCGCGACCTGATCCGTGCCACGCGCGGCAAGGACAAGAACGTCTACCGGATACTCACCGCCAAGCGCGACTCACTGCTCGCAGCAGAGCGCAGCGCGCAGCAGCGCCAGGCAGAGATCGACGCGGCCGCCACCGCCATCGCCCGGCACAGCGAGCGGCCTTGCGACGCGCAGTACGCGGGCACGCTCGAGAGGCTCGAGGCAAAGTGGCAGTCCGTCGCACCGCACGCGAGCGCCGAGGTCCAACAGGATGTGGCGCGGCACGTCGCACGGGCTCACGAGGTGATCGAACTGCGTCGCCGGGCAGTCGAGGCGGAAGCTGAACGGCAGCGATCGGCCGCTGTTGCCGCTGCGGAAGCCCGCCACCAGCAGGAACTCCAGCAGCAGGCTACGGCCGCCGCCGCCGCCGAGCGGGCCCGTGTGCAGGAGGCCGAACGCGAGGCCGAGCGGGCCCGGCGCGAGGCGCAAGACGAGGAGGTTCGACGCCTCATCGCGCTGCTGCGGCAGGCACAGGCGGCCCTCGAGCATGGCGGCACCGCGCGCGCGACACGGCTGCGCGATGCCATCAAGGAAGCGCTCCCGGCAGCACCCGCCCTGCCCGCGTGGTTCGGACGCAAGCTGCAGGACATCGACTCGCGCATCGAGGAACTGAAGGACTGGAAGACGTTCACGGTCGTGCCGAAGCGGGCCGAGCTGGTGCAACGCATGCAGTCACTGGTCGGCGCGGATATGTCACCGGAGGAACTCGCCCACCAGATCCGTCGCCTGCGCGACGAATGGCGGACGCTGCACCGGGGCGCGGCCGAGGAATCGGCGGAAGAGCGCGAGCAGTTCGATGCGGCCGCCGAACAGGCCTACGAACCTTGCCGGACGCATTTCGCCCAGCAGGCGGAACAGCGCAAGGAGAACCAGGCCCGGCGCGAAGCGCTGCTCGAACGTCTGTCCGCCTTCGTCTCCGACCAGGCGGACGAGAACGTGAACTGGCGCCTCGTGCAGCAGACACTGGCCCAGGCACGGCGGGAGTGGCGCGAATACGCGCCCGTGGACCAGGGCGTGGTGAAGTCGTTGCAGGAGCGCTTCCACGCCGTCACCGACGGCCTCCAGGCACGGCTCGAAGCCGAGTACGCCCGCAACGTCCAGGCGAAGCAGCGCCTGGTCACGCGCGCGGCCGAACTGGCCATCGCGGGTGAAACCCGCGCGGCCATCGAGGAGACGAAGGAGCTGCAGCGCGCATGGAAGGGCGTCGGTCTCGTGCCGCGTCACCAGGACAATGCCCTCTGGGAGGAATTCCGCAAGCACTGCGATGCCGTGTTCGAGCGCAACTCGCAGGAGTCGGCCGCGTACGGCGCGACGCTCGCTACCAACCAGACACGCGCGGTCGGGCTGTGCGAAGAAGTGGAGCGCATCGCGACTCTCGACGGCGACGACCTGCAGGCGGGACTTGGGCAGCTGCCAGCGCTGCAAACCGAGTTCGAGGCACTGGAGCTGCCCCGGGCATCGGCGCGCGACCTGCGAAGACGCTTCGCTCAGGGCGTCGACCGCTGCGACGCGGCGGGGCGTCGCCGGCAGGACGCAGCGGTGCGCCAGGCCTGGAGCGACCTGCTTGCGGCGGCATCGCGAGTCCGTGCCTATGCCCTGTCCCGGCTGGAACAGCGCGCCTCGGACGAGGTGGCAGGGCTGCGGGAAGCGGCGGAGTCCGCTGTCGCGGGCCTGGCGCAGGCCCCGAAGGTCGCACGCGACCTCCTCGCCCAGCAGCTGGAGGGTGCAGACAGCGGCGCGATCGGATGCGACCTTGCGGCCAACGAGGCGGCACTGCGGTTGCTGTGCGTACGTGCCGAGCTGCTGGCCGACCTGCCGACACCCGAGGAAGATCTCGAGCTGCGCCGCGAGTACCAGATGCGACGGCTGGTCGAATCCATGGGACGCGGCGAACGCACCAGCGCGGCAGGCTTCGACGATCTCACGCTCGAGTGGCTCGCAGTGGGCCCGCTCGCGCCGGCAGTGCACGACGCCCTGCTAGAGCGGTTCAAGCGCTGTCGCACTTCCCATTCGAGCTGATCGCTGCTGGGGTCGCGCACATGAAACCCGACACCCCACTGACCCGCGTTCCTCGCGACTCGCTGCCCTCGCACTTGCAGGCATCCTGGGACGACGCGCAGGCTCGGTTGCGACGGCACTTCAGCGATGCCGAGCTGGTGGAACTGGGCATCATCATGGCGGTGCTTTGCGGCATGGCGAAGATGATCTTCGCCTACGACCTCGTC
>JAGVUU010000317.1 GCA_019136105.1 Gammaproteobacteria bacterium | reverse complement strand
AAATCAATGAGTTAGGCTTGATTCAGTCGCCCTTGATGCACCGCACGTAAAAAAATCCGACGCACCCGGGAAGATCCCTGCGCCTCGGGCCTGGGCCTGCCCGGCAAGACCACGCTCGCGCTCCGTAATTGTGACGTACTTGGCGATTTTTGCGACGCGAAATTGCCGCAAGAACCCTGTCCCGGGACAATCCCGGGCGTCTGAAAAGGGCAAACCCGTCGCAAGGCGGGGACGCAAAGCCTCCGGTCCTCGGGCGCGCTGTGCCAAGGATAGCGGGGTTGCCAGCAACCGTCCGGCCAGCATTCGCTGACGCGGGCCCCCGGCAATCCTCGACCCGTTCCAGCCGTCCTCCCCGGAGCCGCAGTTCGGAGAGTCGGGAGCGAGCGGATGTCGGAAAAAGCGCGGGCGGCATGGGGTTCGAAGCTGGCGATCGTTGCGATTGCGGCTGTCACAGGTACCACGCTGGCCGGCTGCCGGTTCACCGACGACAAGACCGCAAGCGAAGCGGTCTCCGGCGACCCGAGCGGCGGCGGCTCGGGAAGCACCCCGACTCCCCCGCCGTCGTCGGGTGTCAACCGCGCGCCGACCATCCGCGGCACACCGGTCACGACCGCCAAGGTCGGCGTCCCTTACAGTTTCCAGCCGTCGGCCAGCGACCCCGATGGCGACAACCTCACCTTCGAGATTCGAAGCAAGCCGGACTGGGCCAGGTTCAGCGCGTCCACGGGCAGGCTCGAGGGTACGCCACCGGAGGGCAGCGCCGGCACGTTCACCGGTGTGCAGATCGTCGTCTCCGACGGCAAGAACTCCGCCTCGCTCGATCCGTTCAGCATTGCCGTGGTCGAGCCTGCGGTCGGATCGGCGGAACTGGTCTGGGACGCACCGACGATGAACGTCGACGGCTCGCCGCTCACCGACTTGGCCGGATATGTGATCCGTTACGGTCGCTCCGCCAGCGCACTCGACAAGTCGGTCCGCATCAACAACGCCGGCACGACGACCTACGTGATCGAGAACCTCAGCGAGGGCACCTGGTACTTCTCCCTTTCGTCCCTCAACTCGAGCGGCGCGGAGAGCCGGCCGACCGGATTCGTCACGACCCGGATCGGCTGAACGCTGATCCCGGCTCACCTCGGTCGCGGGCCAGGCGCACCCAGGCCTTGCGGGAGAGGTGCCGCGCGAGGAGCAGCGGCGGCATCTTCACCCAGTGTGAGCGAACATAAGCCGCCCCGCGCGCCAGCGAGTCGGAAACATCGCGCGTATAGAGCGGTCGCGGCAGCAGGACGCGCGGCACGATGCCGTCCATCAACCAGGCGACCGGCGCCGAGGGTGCGGCGTCCCGCGACGCCTCGAGCACACCGGGCGGCACCGGGGTGCCGAGCAGCCGACTCGAGTAGCGCAGTCCGTAGTAGGCCGGGAGCCCCAGGCCGAGTGCCGTGGCGCGCGGCCAGAAGCCGTCCCAGAATCCCGCCTCATCGGCAGCGTAGTGCCTCAGCTGGTCGTCGATGTCGAGCAGTTCGCGCAGCGCTCCGTCCATCTCGCCGCCGTAGAACAAGTGCGCCATGGCGTGCAGGACCCGGTCCGCGGGCGCCAGCACTCGGAACCGCGAGCCGGGCACCGCGCGCGAGGCCGCGAACAGCAGTGCTGGCGATGGCTTGAGACGGGCCGTCGGCATGAGGATGCCGTGGTGCACGTCCACTTCAAGCGCGCGCTCGACGTGGGTCAGCGGCGGCAATTCGTGGGTCCAGCGCCGGTAGTAGCGCTCGTCGTACGGGGTCAACTCGGCGGGCACCCAGCCGCTTCGGCGTAGCGTGGACTCGACCGTGCCCAGGTCGTCGAACGGCACCAGCAGGTCGACGTCCGCGAACGACCGACCCACGGCACCCGGCAGGCCGGTCAGCAGGTAGCCCGCTCCCTTCAGGGCCACCAGCGGAATCCCGGGCTGCGCGCGCAGCGCGTACGCCACTCTGTCGAGTTCCCAGAGCGCAGCGCGCGCCCGCGCCGCCGCCGCCACGCGCGCGCTGCGAAGCTGGTCAGCCACGACCCGCGGCAGGCTGTCGACGACGGCGGACCGCTCGGCCGCGACCGCGAGGCGTCCGAGCAACCGCAACCGCCGCAGCCCGCTCACGATCGAGGTCAGCTCGTCCGGGGACGCGGCCAGCAGGATGCGAGTGTCGCGCAGCGGCGCGAGCATCGCATCGAGTGACAGCTGCGGCGACTTCACGTGCGCCCCTCGTCCGACAGCGCTGTCAGCAGGGCCACGGCCTCTTCGAGATCCGAATACACGAGCCGGTGACAGGCCGCCCCACCGACGATGTCGCGGACCGTGCGGAACCCGTCGTACCCCAGCACCTCGTAGTTGAACGCGTGCGCGGCCAGTTCCATGAACGCATGGCCCGGGCGCACCGGTTCGAACGCGAGCGCCGCGCCGGTCATCCACCGCGGGAACACGATTCCCGCGATCGGCGCCGGCTCATCGACCCGAAGGATGCTAGCGGCCGGCGGCCGCAGGTGAGCCACCGTTCCCTTGCGCGTGCCCGGGATCTCGGGCCCCAGGCAGGCGTCGGGCGCAAATCCGCGGATCACGCCGATCGAAGCGTTCTTCAGCGGCAGCGGACGTGGCACCGGAATCGCCTCCCGCGTACCGGGCCGGACCAGGCCGAACTCATCCGACAGGAACCGCCACCCCCGGTGCACCAGCCCCGCGCACAGCGTCGTCTTGCCGTGACCCGGCGATGCCGGCAGCAACAGCACGCGTCCGTTCCGCTCGACGGCGGCGGCGTGGAGCATGAGGTAGGCCTGGTGCCGTAGCGCAATCACCAGGTTGAGTCCCCACTCGAGGACGGCCAGGGCGTGCGGCAGCGGCATGTCCTCGTGCGGTGGCCGGCCGTCCACGCGCAGCCGGACCCGGTCGGCCCGCCAGCGGCGCCATGAGCGCACCGGGTCCAGCGAGACGCAGCAGGTGTACGGCCGGACGCCCTGCAGCATCGGGTAATCACGGTACAACTCGTAGAGCGGACCCCACAGGTCACGCACGGTCACCGTGAGGTGCACGTCGAACGGACCGAATCGGACGCCGACCCCGCTGCCACCGATGCCCGACTCGAATGCGTCGCGGCCCAGGTCCCCGATGCGTGCCTCGCCTGCCGCCGTCACGGCCCAACCCGTTCCACGAGGCCGAGCTCCGCGAAGCGCGACAGCAGCCCGGTCACGTGCTCGCGGAAACGGGGATCGGACAGTGCGTCCTGCAGGCGCGCAAGCTCATCGGCGGCCTGCTCCGACGTGCGCGGCTCGCGCAACACCTCCTGGATCAGCAGCGCCGACCCGGCATTCAGCAGGTGGGTCTTGCCCGAAGGGTGGTGATAGACGACGTGCTCGTCTCCCGCCACGAACCAGGTCAAATCCCCCGGCGGTGCAGCGCGATAGGCGGGACTCTCTACGGCCGGTGCGGTCAGACGTCGTCGGCCGGATGCGCGGAGACGGCGAGCGAACTCATGGCGGTGGCCGACATCAGGATGCCACGCCTGACCTTGACGCCCCTCCAGCCGTGGTCGGACGGGTAGTAGTACTTCGTGCCCTTGAACTCACTGTCGCGGCACATCTCCACTTCCGTCACTCGCGCGCTGTTCTCGTTCGGCTCCCGCCTGTAGTCCCGCTCGGGAATGCGGTTGATCATGGGTTGCGGAAAATCGCCCACGTCGAGGGCATCCGGGTGGCCGCCCTGCGACGGACCGAGCGTGCTCTTCTCCGCGAGGCAGTAATAGTTGCCGTCAGCCTGGGGCGCATCGATGCTGGTGTAGGTGCGTACGCTGGACATCGCCACCACGGCGCTGGCGCTGCTCATCGTGACGATCGTGGGCGCCGCCACGGCTGCGCCGCGCAGCACGGCCCGGCGAGTGAGCGATCCTGCGGCTCCACGGACGCCGTCGGTGGCGACGTCCGCCGCGGACTCGACTGGTTGCTCGTCGCGCGGAAGTGTCATTGGTACCCTTGCAGGTTTGCAGTCACATGTCGAATGACAAGAATCGCATTCCCGCCCAGACCGTGCAAGACTCGCGCCGGCCACAGTGACCGTAAGCCAATCATGGACTTGCGCGCAATTTAACATGTTGCACTTGTGAACACTGTAATGGTGGCCGACAAGAGGGTTTATCGGCGGTTCGTCACAAGTCGGCGATGCACGGCAACGTAAGCTAAAGACGTGACCCTTTCGAGCCACAATCCGGGCCTGCGCTTCACACGGTTGACGACGGCAGAACAACTCGACGCGCTTGGCGCCGAGTGGGAACGGTTGCTCGAACGGTCGCCGGATGCGAACACCTTCCTGTCGCCAGCCTGGCTGCTGACCTGGTGGCGGGCGTACGCACCGGACGCCCGCTTGCACGCGATCGCCGCCCGGCGGGCGGTCGAACTCGTCGGGCTCGCCCCGATGATGTCGGTCCGGGAGCGGTGCCACGGCGTGCCGCTCGAGTGCCTGCGGTTCCTCGGTGACGGCACCTTCGAATCCGACCACCAGGGCTTCGTGACGGTCGCCGAGGACGCGAGGCAGGTGCAGCACGCCCTGCTCGAGCAACTGCGACAGTTGCCATGGCACAAGGCGGTGCTGGCCAACGTACCGGAATCCTCGCTGCTGGCCGCGACCATCCGCGACTGGTGCGCGCAGAACCGCTACCTGGTCGAAGAGACCTCGATGCCCTGCCCGCGGCGACGCATACCGGAATCGTACGACGCGCTGCTGGCATCGTTGCCGTC
>JAGVUU010000262.1 GCA_019136105.1 Gammaproteobacteria bacterium | reverse complement strand
ACCACGGTCGACGATGTGGTGAACCGCATCCTCGTCCTCGCTCGCGGGGCATTTCCGGCGATTTGATCGGATTGCGAAGACGACACCTCGCCGCGCGAGCGGTGAGGTGTCTTTTTCTCGACAGTCGCCCGGCAGGATGCCGGTGCGGTTTCATCAACCCTTCGCGGGCGGGATGCCGGCGGAGCAACGGGCCCCGGTGGCCCTGGAAGCAGTAATGACCGAGCTCATGACCGAAAGTTTTGCCCAGTTGTTCGAAGAGAGCCTGGCGAGTCAGCGCATTCGCCCGGGCCAGATCCTCACCGGCCGCGTCATCGAGGTGACTCCCGACGTCGTCGTGGTGAGCGCCGGACTCAAGTCCGAAGCCGTCATCCCCACCGCGCAGTTCAAGAACGAGCGTGGCGAGATCGAAGTGAAGGTCGGCGACGACGTCGAGGTGGCCCTCGACAGCGTCGAAGATGGCTCCGGTGAAACGCGCCTGTCGCGCGAGAAGGCCAAGCGCGCCCGCACCTGGGAGCGCCTCGAGACCGCCTTCGAGAAGGGCGAGGTCGTCACGGGCCTCATCAACGGCCGCGTCAAGGGCGGCTTCACCGTCGAGATCGATTTCGTGCGCGCGTTCCTGCCCGGTTCGCTGGTGGACGTGCGCCCGGTGCGCGACCCGAGCTACCTCGAGGGCAAGACGCTCGAGTTCAAGGTCATCAAGCTCGACCAGAAGCGCAACAACGTCGTGGTCTCGCGCCGCGCCGTCGTGGAGCAGGAATACAGCGCCGAGCGCAGCGAGCTGCTCGAGAAGCTGCAGGAAGGCGCGGTCATCCGCGGCGTGGTCAAGAACCTCACCGACTACGGTGCGTTCGTGGACCTCGGCGGCATCGACGGCCTGCTGCACATCACCGACATGGCGTGGAAGCGCGTCAAGCACCCGTCGGAAGTCGTCAACGTGGGCGACGAGATCGACGTGCGCATCCTCAAGTTCGACCGCGAGCGTCAGCGCGTGAGCCTCGGCCTCAAGCAGCTCGGCGCCGACCCGTGGCAGAACATCGCGCGCCGCTACCCCTCGGGCACCCGCCTCTTCGGCAAGGTCACGAACATCGCCGACTACGGCTGCTTCGTGGAGATCGAGGAGGGCGTCGAGGGCCTGGTGCACGTCTCCGAAATGGATTGGACGAACAAGAACGTCAACCCGTCCAAGGTCGTGCACATCGGCGAAGAGGTCGAGGTCATGGTCCTCGACATCGACGAGGAGCGCCGCCGTATCTCCCTCGGCATCAAGCAGTGCAAGCCGAACCCGTGGCGCGAGTTCGCGGACAACTACAACCGCGGCGACCGCGTGAGCGGCCAGATCCGTTCGATCACCGACTTCGGCCTGTTCATCGGGCTGCCGGGCGGCATCGACGGCCTGGTGCACCTGTCCGACCTCTCCTGGGACGTGGCCGGCGAGGAAGCCGTGCGCAGCTACCAGAAGGGCCAGACGGTCGAGGCCATCGTCGTCGCGATCGACCCCGAGCGCGAGCGCATCTCGCTCAGCGTCAAGCAGCTGGCGAAGGACCCGTTCTCGAACTGGATCGCCGAGCACCCGAAGGGCAGCATCGTCCGCGGCATCGTCCGCGAGGTGGAAGCCAAGGGCGCGGTGGTCGACCTGGGCGGTGGCATCGACGGCTACCTGCGTGCCTCCGAGCTGTCGCGCGACCGCGTCGAGGACGCCCGCGCGATCCTGAAGGTCGGCGACGAGGTGGAAGCCAAGTTCACGGCCGTGGACCGCAAGGTCCGCACGATCGCGCTGTCGATCAAGGCCAAGGACATGGCGGAGGAGCAGGAGGCCATGCAGGCCTACCGCTCGGATTCCTCGACCGGCACCAGCCTCGGCGACCTGCTCAAGGAGCAGATCTCCGGCCAGTAAGAGCCATTGCGGCAGCGGCGGCGGGCGGCGACGCCCGCTGCCGTGGACCGCGCCAAAGACAGGCAGCCACGGACTGCGGGGAGATTGCGAGTGGACGGCGAGCGCAGCATGACCAAGTCTGAGCTCATCGAGCTCATCGCCGCGAAGCAGAGTCACCTGCCCGCCAAGGACGTCGAGCTGGCGGTGAAGCAGATCCTCGAGATCATGAGCGACGCGCTCGCACAGGGCCAGCGCATCGAGATCCGTGGCTTCGGCAGCTTCAGCCTGCATTTCCGTCCGCCGCGCCAGGGCCGCAACCCGAAGACCGGTGAGACCGTCGCGCTTGCCGGCAAGTACGTGCCGCACTTCAAGCCCGGCAAGGACCTGCGCGAGCGAGTGAACGAGCCGCTCGACGAGCCTCGCCGGCCCGAACCGTCGCCGGCCGCCGGCTGACCGGGCATCGCCCGGTGCTGCGGCGAGTCGCACTGATCGTAGCCCTGCTGCTGCTGTTCACAGCGGCCATCCTCTTTACCGCCCTCAACCAGCAGCGCTTCGAGGTCGACGTCGCGTTCGCGAAGTTCATAGTCTCTTCGGGCCTGGCGCTGGTGATCGCGTTTGCGGCCGGCCTGGTCGCCGGCGCGCTGTGGCGTTCGGCCTGGATCGCGCGCCTGCTGTCCGAACGTGGACGGCTGCGTCATGCATTGCGCCTCGCCGAGGCCCGCCGGCCGGTTGCGCCGTCGCCGCAAGACGGCGCCTGATCCCGTGAATACGTTCTGGGCGGTCTTCACGGGCACGCTGGCCATCGGCTGGGGTGCCACAGCGGCCTATGCAGAGTACCGTCGCCGCCGCCGGGCGCGCCGCCGGGAGCGCTACCTCGAAGGCCTGCGTTTCCTCCTCGACGACAAGCCTGAACGCGCGCTCGAGGTGTTCCTCGGCCTTGCGGCAAACGACGATGAAACCATCGACACCCACTTCGCGCTCGGCAGCCTGTACCGGCGCCGCGGCGAGGTGGACCGTGCGATTCGCGTGCACCAGTCGTTGGTCGATCGCCCCGGCATCGATCCGCGCTACCGCGACGCCGCGATGACCGAGCTCGCGCGTGACTTCGTCCGCGCCGGCCTGTACGACCGGGCGGAGAAGCTCCTGCTGCAGCTGGCCGAATCCGGGCGCGACCCGCCGGCGGCACTCGCGCTGCTGGTGCGCATCCACGAGTTGCAGCACGACTGGACGCAGGCAGCCGCCGCGCACGAGCGGCTGCGGGCTGCGGGCGGCGTTCCCGAGCAGCCGGTAGCGATCGCGCATCACTACTGTGAGCTCGCCGAAGCCGCGATCGCCGATCGCGACTTCGCCAGGGCCCGCGATCTCCTGAGGCGGGCGCGACTGGAGCAGCGCGACTTCGGGCGCAGCGCGATCCTGCGTGGCGACGTGGCGCGCATGCAGGGCGACCCGCACCTCGCGACGCAGCTCTACCGTCGCGTGGTGAGGCGCGATTTTCACCTGTTGGCACTCGTACTGCCGCGGCTCGCGGAAGCGGCGCGCCAGGCTGGCGATCCCGATGCGTTCGGCGGTGCGCTCGGTGACCTGTTGCAGAACGGGCTCGCGAGCCGCTCAGAGATCGCCTATGCCGCCATCGTCAGCGGCTACTACGACGATCCGGCGATCCTCGAGTGCGTGCGGGAGTGGATCTCGGCCGACAACGACCTCAAGGACATCACGGGCGCGCTGCTGCCGTCGGGTGCGGATCCGACCCGTGAACAGCTCTTGGCGGTCGCGAATGCGATGCGCAACGTCGTACTGCGGCACGCGCGCTACCGCTGCAGCGAATGCGGCCTCGACAGCTCGACCTTCCTCTGGCAGTGCCCCGGCTGCAAGTCCTGGGACACGCTGCGTGGCATCGCTGCGCTGGAGTTCCTGCCGCGGGCGGCGAGGCCGAGGGCGAGGGGATAGGGGACAGAAATAGGGGACATTCTCCTATTTTCGACTGACGAAAATAGGAGAATGTCCCCTATTTTTCTGTAACTGCACAAACACGGTTGATTCTCCCAAGGCGCGCTCCGCGCCCCCGCGCTACCTTCGCTCCGACCCCACCCATTCCGGGTGCGGGCAGGGAAGCCAAGGAGTCAGCCATGAAGAAGGACCATCGCACGCTCGTCCAGGCGCTCGTTGCGACGCTGCTGCCGTTCGGCGCGTGGGCCGGGCCCGTCAACGTCAACACTGCCGACGCCTCGACCCTCGCGCAGGAACTCGACGGCATCGGGCCGTCGAAGGCGCAGGCCATCGTCGAGTACCGCCAGAAGAACGGACCATTTCGCACGGCCGAGGACCTGCTCAAGGTTCAGGGTATCGGCGAGCGCGTGCTCGAGCAGAACCGTGCGAACCTCCGCTTCTCGGGGGCGGGAAGCGCTGCGGCGCCGGCGACGGCCAAGGCCCCGGCAGCGCCGCCGAAGCCGCCCGCCAAGCGCTGACACAGCCGAAGCATCGGGCTGCCGGCGAGCCTGCCGGCAGCCCGTTTCGTGACGTCTCCGTGGAGGCGCGCAGGCCCGATCCGCTATCATCCTCGGGCTTGTCGCTGCATCCCAGGGACCTTTCATGACACGGATCAAGACGGCGGTGTTTCCGGTGGCCGGGCGCGGTACGCGCTTCCTGCCCGCGACCAAGGCGAGCCCGAAGGAGATGCTGCCGATCGTCGACAAGCCGCTGATCCAGTACGCGGTCGACGAAGCACTGGCGGCCGGCGCCGAGAAACTGGTGTTCATCACCGGCGCGTCGAAGCGCGCGATCGAGGACCACTTCGACAGCGACCACGAACTCGAGAAGGAACTCGAGGCGCAGGGCAAGCGCGACCTGCTGGATGCCGTGCGCGGCATCGTCCCGTCCTATTATGCAAGCTGCATCTACATCCGGCAGCCGGCGCCGTTGGGGTTGGGCCACGCGGTGCTGTGCTCGCGGCCGGCAGTGGGCGATGAACCTTTCTTCATCCACCTGGCCGATGACCTGATCGATGCCCCCGAAGCGTGCCTCAAGCAGATGGCCGGCGTGTTCGCGGAGCACCGCGCGAGCGTGCTCGGGGTCGAGACCGTCGATCCCAAGGACACCGACAAGTACGGCATCGTCGCGTCGCAACCCGTCGCCGGGCGGTTGTCGAAGGTCAACAAGATCGTCGAGAAACCGAAGCCCGCAGTGGCCCCGTCGAACCTCGCGGTGGTCGGTCGCTACCTGCTCACGCCGGCGATCTACGACAAGCTTGCGACCACTGGCCGTGGCGCGGGCGGCGAAATCCAGCTCACCGACGGTATTGCGGCACTGCTCGCGG
>JAGVUU010000334.1 GCA_019136105.1 Gammaproteobacteria bacterium | reverse complement strand
TTCGCGCCGACGGCCGCCATCCCGGTGCTGCCGTTCCCGACCGACCTGTTCTACAGCGGGACGACCGACGGCACGCTGAACATCCCCGCAACGTATTCGCCGATGACGCTCACGGCCGCCGCGCTCAACACGCTCGACGGCTGGGGCACGTCGTCATCGATGATCACGAGGTTCAGCCAGCCGATCAATCCGCTGTCGCTGGGCGGCTCCTCGGTGCGCATCGTCGAGCTGTACCTCAGTAACTCCACCAAGGCCCCTGCCCAGGGCGCCGAGCTGCCTCCTGGCGTCACGAGCCCGGTGCGGCGCGTGCTTGCCCCCGGTGCCGACTATGTGAGCAGCGTGTCGACGGCCGTGGACAGCAACGGCCAGACGCTCGAGATCACTCCGGCCAAGCCGCTCACGCCGAGCACGGGCACGACGAACATCGGCTACCTGGTGCTCGTCACCAACGGCGTCAAGGACGTCAATAACAACCCGGCTCAGCCGAGCGCCGACTATGCCGCGATCAAGGCGGCGCCCGCCGATTGCAGCACCATCACCAACGCCACGCTGAACGCGCTGTGCCGCCTCACCAAGGCTCACCTCGCGATCGGCCAGGCCGTCGGCGTGAACCCGGCAGACGTGGTGATGAGCTGGAGCTTCTCGACGCAGTCGATCGACGACCCGCTGAAGGCGCTGGCGTTGACGGTGCCGGCGCAGCCGATCGGCGTGCAGGCGACCGGCCTCACCACGCAGCAGGCGAACCCGGCGCTGCAGGGCAAGGCCAACCTCTACGTCGGCACCACGGTCGTGCCGTACTACCAGAAGAAGCCGGCCAACGTGAACGATGCGTCGATCCTGACTTCGTTCTGGGTGTCCGCGACCCCGCCGCCCGCAGCGTTCTTCCCGAACGCCACCGCCCCGTACTTCATCACCCGCTTCAACCCGATCCCGGTCGCCCAGGGCGGCAACACGACCATCCCGCTGCTGGTCACCGTGCCGAATGCCTCCGCGAACGCGGCCAACGGCGGCTGCACGAAGCCCGCGGCGGGCTGGCCGGTGGCGATCGTGCAGCACGGTCTGGGCGGCAACCGCACGCAGGCGCTCGCCATGGCCGACGGCTTCGCCGATGCGTGCTTCGTCGTAGCGGCCATCGACCTGCCGCTGCACGGCATCACCGACACGGCGAACCCGTTCTACCAGGCGCCGAACGAGCGGACGTTCAACGTCGACTTCGTGAACAACACCACCGGCGCGACCGGGCCGGACGGCCGCATCGATGCCTCTGGCACCCACGCGCTGCCGACCATCCTGTCGAGCCCGCCCACCGCGCGCGACTCGCTGCGCCAGGGACAGGCCGACATCGGCGTGCTCACCAAGTCGCTCGCCAACCTCGACCTCACGGGTGACAACGTCTCTGACATCGACCCGGCGCGCATCCACTACGTCGGGCTCTCGCTCGGCGGCATCGTGGGCGCGGCGCAGGCGCGCTACAACCCGGGTGTCCAGACGGTCACCGTGAGCGTCCCCGGCGGCGTGATCAGCAAGCTCGTGCTCGACTCCGCGACCTTCGGCGCGACTATTCGCGCCGGCTTGCTCAGTAGCTTCTCGAAGAACCCCGCGAGCGCCAGCTTCCCGGACAACGGCGCTTCGTTCCAGCAGTTCTTCCGCGAGGTCCAGACCATCATCGACCCGGCCGATCCGTTCAACCAGGTGTGCGCCTGCGCGGGCACCAAGCCGCTGTTCCTGCAGAAGGTGCGGGGCGACACGGTAGTGCCCAACAACTCGACCGACCGCCTGATCACCGCGGCCAACATGACCAAGCTGCGCTCGGGCGTGAACGCCGTGACCGCCGGGCAGCCGGCCTACCTGACGATGACGGCTGGCTCGCACGGTTCGCTGTTCGACCCGACCACCAGCCTGCCGGCTACCGTCGAGATGCAGAGCCAGGTGATCCGCTTCGCCGCCTCCGCCAACCAGGCCGGCGGTCCGTTCGTGGTCATCACCAACCCGGCGATCGTCGAGCAGTAACGCTCGCCGGTCCCGAGGGACGGCAGTTCGAAGGGCGGGTAGCGATACCCGCCCTTCTTCTTTCTGTCCGCTACAATCCCCGCTCCGCCCCGCATCGCCGAGCCATGGGACTGTTCACATTCGGGTCCAAGAAGGCCGACCAGGCCGCGCCGGAGCCCGCTGCCGAGAAGCAGCCCGGGTTCTTCGCGCGCATGCGCGCGAAGCTGAACCGCGGCGACTCCTGGCTCACCTACGACCTCGCGAACCTGCTGCCGGGCGGCAAGATCGACGATGCGGTGCTCGACGAGCTCGAGATGCGGCTCATCGGCGCCGACGTCGGCATCGAGACCACCGAGCGGATCCTCGACGCCTTGCGCGGCAAGGTCGCACGCAAGGAACTCGGCAACCTCGAGGCGCTGCTCGCGGCGCTGCGCCAGGCGCTGCTCGCGATCGTGGGTCCCGTCGCCCGTCCGCTTGAGATCGACACGTCGCACAAGCCGTACGTGATCCTGGTCGTCGGGGTGAACGGCTCGGGCAAGACCACCACGATCGGCAAGCTTGCGCGCCGGCTCACCGCCGAAGGCCACAAGGTGGTGCTCGCCGCCGGCGACACCTTCCGCGCGGCCGCCATCGAGCAGCTGCAGGTCTGGGGCGACCGCAACCAGGTACCGGTGATCGCGCAAGCCGCGGGCGCCGACCCCGCCGCCGTGATCTTCGACGCGCTGCAGTCCGCGCAGGCGCGCGGCGCCGACGTGTTGATCGCCGACACCGCGGGCCGCCTGCACACGCAGAGCAACCTGATGGAAGAGCTCAAGAAAGTGAAGCGCGTGCTCGGCCGGCTCGACGCGACGGCGCCGCACGAGGTGCTGCTGGTGCTCGACGCGGGCCAGGGGCAGAACGCGCTCACGCAGGCGCAGCAGTTCCACCAGGCACTCGGCGTCACCGGCCTCGTGCTCACCAAGCTCGACGGCACTGCCAAGGGCGGCATCGTGTTCGCGATCGCCGACCGCCTCGGCATCCCGCTGCGCTTCGTGGGCGTGGGCGAAACGGCCGAGGACTTCGGCGTGTTCGACGCCGAGACTTTCGTCGATGCCGTGCTCGCGCCACCGCGCACGGGCGGTGAAGCCGCATGATCCTGTTCGACCACGTCTTCAAGCGCTACCCGAACGGCCGCGAGGCCGTGGCCGACCTGTCGCTCGAGATCGGCAAGGGCGAGATGGCGTTCCTCACCGGCCACTCCGGCGCCGGCAAGAGCACGCTGCTCAAGCTGATCGCGCTCATCGAGCGCCCGACGCGCGGCGCCGTGATCGTCAACGGGCAGAACACGGCCACCGTGCCGCGCGCGAAGATCCCGGCGTTCCGCCGCCAGATCGGGGTCGTGTTCCAGGACCACAAGCTGCTCATGGACCGGCCGGTGTACGACAACGTGGCGCTGCCGCTCGTCATCGCGGGCGTGCCGGAGAAGGAGATCGGCAAGCGGGTCCGCGCCTCGCTCGACCAGGTGGGCCTGCTCGGTCGTGAGCAGAACCGGCCGATCGAGCTCTCCACCGGCGAGCAGCAGCGCGTCGGCATCGCGCGCGCGATCATCGGGAAGCCCGCACTGCTGATCGCCGACGAGCCCACCGGCAACCTCGATCCCGACCTCGCCGTCGAGATCATGAACATCTTCAAGCGCTTCAACGAAGTGGGCGTCACTGTGCTGATCGCGAGCCACGACGTGCACCTGATCGACCGCTACGGCGTGCGCCGCGTCATCCTCGAGGGTGGCCGCGTGTCGGACCCCGGCGCTGCCGGCGCGGACGTCGATGCGTTGCCCGACCTGCCGAAGCTCGTGGCGGAACGCGAATGAAGCAGTGGCTCGAACGGCACACGCAGACGCTGGTCGGTTCGCTGGGCCGGCTGTGGACCCAGCCGTTTGCCACGCTGCTCACCATCCTGGTGATCGGCATCGCGCTCGCATTGCCCGCCTGCCTGCACGTGCTGGTGCAGAACGTGCGCGCGGCCAGCGGCGGCTGGGGCAATGCGCTCGACATCTCGGTCTACATGAAGACGGACGCCACCCTCGAGCAGGCGAAGCAGGCCCAGAAGCGCATCGAGCAGCGGCGCGACGTCGAGGAAGTGACGCTGGTCGAGGCCGACGCGGCGCTCGCCGAGTTCCGCAAGAGCTCCGGGTTCGGCGAGGCGCTCGACGCGCTCAAGGACAATCCGCTGCCTCACGCACTCGTCGTGCGCCCGGCCGAGGAATTCCGCGATCCCGCCACGGTGGACGGCCTGACCGCCGAGCTGCGCAAGATCGACGGCGTGGACATCGTGCAGCTCGACACTGCGTGGGTGAGCCGCTTCAACGCCATCCTCGACGTGGTGCGGCGCGTGGTGCTGCTCGCCGCCGGCCTGTTCGCACTCGGCATCCTGGTGATCGTGGGCAACACCATCCGGCTCGACATCGAGAACCGCCGCGACGAGATCGAGGTGACCAAGCTCGTGGGCGGCAGCGACGGGTTCGTGCGCCGCCCGTTCCTCTACAACGGCGTCTGGTATGGGCTCGGCGGCGGACTGGTCGCCTGGCTCACCGTCACGGTCGTGATCGCCCTCCTCGGCGAGCCGGTTCAGCGCATCGCCGGCCTTTACGGCAGCAGCTTCCAGCTGCAGGGGCTCGGGCTCGAGGGCAGCGCCGTGCTGCTCGCCGGCGGCGTGGTGCTCGGCTGGCTCGGGTCGTTCATTGCCGCCACGAAGGAGATTCGGGGGATCGAGCCGAAGTAAGAAGGGGGCAGTGATCA
>JAGVUU010000291.1 GCA_019136105.1 Gammaproteobacteria bacterium | reverse complement strand
AACGCGCGCGGTTCTGTGCGCTTCTTCTCATTGTTCGGCCCTGGGGGCAGTCACGCGGGCCGCCTGAACCCCGCCGAGTTGAAGCTCGTCGCAGAATGGGTCGACGTCGGGGCGCAATACTTCAACGACCCGTTCCTCGCGCCGCTCGATTGAATCCATGATCCGACGCCTGCTGATCGCAGCCATGCTGCTCGGTACACCGACCGCGAACGCCGCAGCGGGCAGCGGTCCGGTCGTCGTGCAGGATCCGTACCTCGAGCTGCGCAGCGGCCCGGGTCGCGGCTTCCCGGTCTTCCACGTCGTGGACCGCGGCGCGAGCGTCGAACTGCTGCGCCGCCGCACCGACTGGATCAAGGTACGCGAGGCCACTGGTACCTCGGGCTGGGTGCATCGCAGCCAGCTCGAGCGCACGCTGACGCCGGCCGGCGAGCCAGTGACGCTGCCGGCGCCGACGCTCGAGAATCGCACCGAGCATCGCTGGGAGGTCGGCCTCGTGACCGGCGGCCTCGAAGGCGCGAGCGTGGTTGGCGTACAGGGGGCATGGGCGGCAACTCCGACGTTGCACGTGCGCGCCGACGCGGCGCAGCTCCTTGGCGATTACTCGAACGGCTGGCTCGGCACGGTCGGTGTCGCGCACGTCTTCGCTCCGCACTGGCGCGTGTCGCCGTTCGTCGGCATCGGCGGCGGCGTGCTGTACGTCGAGCCGAAGGCGACGCTCGTCCAGCCCGACGATCGCACCGATTCCACCGCCTACGCAGGCCTCGGCCTGCGGGGCTACCTCACCAACCGCTTCCTGTTGCAGGCGGAGTACCGGCAGTTCGTCGTCTTCACGAGCCGTGACGACAACGAGGAGATCGATGAATGGACCGTGAGCTTCGTGTACTTCTTCTGAGCGGCATCGTGCTTGCCGCCTTCACGGTGCCGGCGCAGGCCCAACAGGCGGCCGGCGCCGAGCCCGCGACGCCACAGGTCGTCGAGCCGCGCGTGAAGCGGCGCGACGTCAACCCGCCGGGGCTCGACACCGAGAACTGGGAGGCGGGCCTGTTCGTCGGCACCATCAGCATCGAGGACTTCGGCGCCAGCGTGTCGTACGGCGGCCGCATCGCCTACCACTTCACCGAGGACGTGTTCGCCGAGGCCACGATCGGCACGGCCAAGGCCGGCAAGACGAGCTATGAAGACCTGAGCGGGTCGGCGGAACTGCTGACCGACAGCGAACGGCAGTTCACGCACTACGACCTCTCGGTCGGCTGGAACGCGCTGCCTGGCGAGGTGTTCTTCGGTGGCACGCGCGCGATGCCGAGTGCCGTGTACTTCACTCTCGGCGCCGGCAGCACGCGCTTCGCGGGCGACGATCACTTCACCGTGGCGCTCGGTGCCGGGTTGAGGGTACTGGCGAACGACTGGATCGCCGTGCACCTCGATGCGCGCAACCTCGCCTTCGAAACGGACCTGCTCGGTGAAAGCAAGCTCACCCACAACCTGCAGTTCACCTTCGGCGTGACCGCCTTCTTCTGAGACCGGAGCCCGACCATGCGCCTGACCTCGATCCTCGCCACAGTGCTGCTCGCAAGTGCTGGTCCGGCTTTCGCAGCCGCGCCGGCGCAGGCCCCCGCGCCGGCCCCGGACTTCAGCCTCGCGGCGCGCGATGGCGGCACCGTCCAGCTGAGTTCCCTGAAGGGCCAGGTCGTGATGATCAACTTCTGGGCCACCTGGTGCGGACCGTGCCGCCAGGAGATGCCGCTGCTCGAGCAGATCCACGCGAAGTACGAGCCGCTCGGCTTCACGCTCCTCGGCGTCAACGTCGAGCCCGACAGTGCCGCGGCCACGACCTGGCTCAAGGGCATGCCGGTGACGTTCCCGATCCTGTTCGACACGAAGAACGCCGTCGCCGAGCAGTTCGGCGTGATGGGCATGCCGAGCTCCGTGTTCGTGGACCGCGAGGGTCGCGTGCGCTACGTGCATCGCGGCTACAAGCCGGGCGACGAAGCGCAGTACGCCGACCTCATCCGGTCGCTGGTCAAGGAGTGACCGCCATGCGCGCCCGCACCGCCCTGCTTCTGGTTGCGACTTTCGCTGCGGCGGGCTGCGGCAGCGTCGAGCCGTGGGTGAAGCCTTACGAGCGGCAGAACTTTGCCGATCCGATCATGGCGGCGGACCGCAATCCGGTCTCGACCGGCTACCTGAACCACGTGTTCGAAGCGCGCGAGGGCGCCCGTGGTGCGCTCGGCAGCCACGGCGGCGGCTGCGGCTGCAACTGAGGTCACCATGGCACGTCTGCATCTCCTTGCCGTTGCCCTGCTCGCCTGCACCTGCGCGTCGCCGGCCGGCGCGGCGGTGCTGCCCGACGACCGTGCCGACGTGCTCTATCACCGCTACGAAGGCGGCGGCGTCACCATCGACGGCCCGTCGGTCCTGGTGCGCAAGAAGTTCGCCGAGAAGTACTCGGTGTCGGCCAACTACTACGTGGACATGGTGTCGAGTGCGTCCATCGACGTCGTGACCACCGCGAGCCCGTACGAGGAGCAGCGCGACCAGGCGAGCCTCGGGTTCGACATGCTGAACGGCAAGACGCAGTACAGCGTGAATCTCACCGGCAGCGACGAGAACGATTACACCGCGAGCACCGCGAGCTTCGACATCAGCCAGGACCTGTTCGGCGACCTGACCAACGTATCGCTCGGCTTCAGCCGCGGCTGGGACGAAGTGCGCAAGCGCGGCGACCCGCAGTTCGACGAGCCCGTGGACCGGCGCAGCTACCGGTTCGGCCTGACCCAGATCGTCACGCCAACGCTGATGATGGGGCTTGCCTACGAGACGATCACCGACGAGGGCTTCCTGAACAACCCGTATCGCTCGGTGCGCTACCTCGACCCGGACAGCCCCGCCGGCTTCGCGTACCAGCCGGAGGTCTACCCTCGCACGCGCACGAGCAACGCGGCTTCGCTGAACGCGCGCTACTTCCTGCCGTACCGCGCCGCGCTGTCGGGCGAGTACCGCTGGTTCACCGACACCTGGGGCATCGACGCAAACACGGTGCGGCTCGGCTACACGCACCCGGTCGGCTCGCGCTGGGTGCTCGAGGGCGGTTACCGCTGGTACGACCAGTCGGCCGCGGACTTCTACTCCGACCTGTTCCCGCGGCGGGACTTCCAGAACTTCCTCGCGCGCGACAAGGAGCTGAGCACCTTCACCAGCCACATGCTCAGCCTCGGCGCGACCTACGAACTGCCGTCGTTCGGCTGGTCGTTCCTGCAGCGCTCGACGGTCAACCTGTTCTACGACCGCATCCGCTTCGATTACGAAGACTTCCGCGACGTGCGCGCCGGCGGCACGCCGGGCACCGAGCCGCTGTACGGGTTCGACGCGAACGTGTTCCGCCTGTTCGTCTCGGGCTGGTTCTAGCGTCGCGTCACGGCGCGCCGCGCACGTAATCCAGCACCGCATCGGCGAACAAGTCGGGCGCCTCGTTGGCCGCGAAGATGCCCGCGGCGATCGTCACCTCGCGCGCCGGCTTGAACGCGGCCTTGAGCGGCGCGGCCCGCTCGGGGCTCGCGAACGGATCGTCCTTGCAGTAGAGCAGCAGTGCCGGGCAGCGCACCAGCGGCAACCGGTCTTCCATGCGGTATTCCGCCACGGCGAAGTGCCCCTGCTCGCTCTCCTCGCCCGCACGGAACAGGTCCACGACGCAGCGCTGCACCAGCGGCGGCCGCGGCAGCCAGCGCGCCATCTTCTGCCACTTGTCGAGCAGGTGCGATCCGTCGGGCGCGACCGTCCACTGCTTGAACCAGGGCATGAGTTCGGCACGCCCGGCGGCGTCGGTGTACACGGGACCGGACATCACGATACGTTCGATCCGCTCCGGCCACGCCGCCGCCATCTCCACGGCGATCACCGCCCCGGTGTGATGACCCACGACGATGACGCGTTCGATGCCGAGGGCATCGAGGACGTCGCGCGCGGCGGAGGCGTAATCAGCGACGGTCGGCCGGCCCGGCACGCGATCCGAGCAACCGTACCCCGGCGTGTCCATGGCGATCACGCGGCGCCCGTCGGCGAGCATCGGCATCACCTCGGCGAACTCGTCGACGGAGCGCGGCGTCTGGTGCAGGAGCAACAGCGGCGTCGCCGCGCCGGCACCTGCCTCGATGCAGTGCACCTGGCCCATCCGCGTGTCGATCAGCGTCCGTCG
This sequence comes from Gammaproteobacteria bacterium, assembly GCA_019136105.1. Taxonomy (GTDB): domain Bacteria; phylum Pseudomonadota; class Gammaproteobacteria; order Steroidobacterales; family Steroidobacteraceae; genus RPQJ01. Next base: position 19,135 of record JAGVUU010000291.1, on the reverse strand, counting down.
CATCATTCGCTCTCCGTCGTTTCATCGTCGTGTCCGGCGCCCACCTCGGGCGCCGGCGGCTCGAGTTCGAGCTGGGGCACGTCCTGCTGGGCGAGGCCCTGCACGTCACCGGCGATCGCCAGCAGCTGCGTGGTCGCGAGCTGGATCTGCTTCTCGCGCCGGTTCCAGCGCTGCTGCGCGGTGGCGCGCTCGCTGTCGAGTTCGGCGCGCATCTTCCGGAACGCGTCGTACACAGCACGCAGTTTCTGTGCGAACTGGGGGCTGGTGAGGTAGTCGTACACCGCCTCCATCTTCTCGCCCTTGTTCGCGCTGGCCACGCGGGCACGGAACGCCTCGAGCAGCCCTGCGCGGAGCGCGGCCGCCAGCGGGATGGCCGACGACGACGACGTCACCCAGACGTCCTCGTGCAGGCCGAACGTCTGGCCCTCCGGCCACTCCGCAGGAAAAGACGTGGTCACGATCACGCCCGCCTCGGCACCGGCCGCACGCATGTCGTCCTTCAGCTTCGCCGGCCAGGCGCTGCCCCACTTCTGTGCACGCTTTGCTTCCCAGAGGATCACCCCGGCCGGCTGGCCGGAGCGGCTCATCACGGTGTGGATCGCATCCCCGCCGCGCACTCCCTTCTTGACCTCGGCGATGGTGTCGAGCGGGAAAGCCTGAGCGAGCTGCTCCTCGAGCAGCAGCTCGAGCACCTCGCCCTGCAACTGCTGCGAACCCTGGGCACTCTTGCGCTGGGCTTCCTCGAGCTTGGCCCGCATGTCGTCGATGGTCTTCTGCAGTTCCGCTTCCTTGAGCCGCGCGCGCTCGCCCTCGGCGGCCCGCACGCGCTCCTCGACCTCCCGGCGCTGCTCGTCGAGCCGCCGCTGCGCCTCGAGTTCCAGTGCCTGGCGCGCCTCCTCGAGTCGTGCTCGCTCACGCCGCAGTTCGAGCTCCTGGCCCTGCAACTCGGCGATCTGGCCCGCCTTCTTCTGCAATTCGTCCTCGAGCTGCGCGCGGGCTTGCGACGCCAGCGCCTCGGCCTGCTGTTGCGCCTCGCGCGCGATCTGGTCGGCCAGCGACTGCTCGCGCAGGTCCAGCGCCTGGGCACGCTTCGCCAACTCCTGCTGCTCGGTGAGCAGCGTGCGCAGCCGGCCGTCGCGCTCGGCGAGCATGTCCTGCAGGGCCTTGAGCTGGGCAGACGCAGACGACTGCTCGAGCGCGCGCATTTCGGCGAGTGCGGCGGCGTGCCGCTCGTCACGCTCCTTCAGCGCCTGCTTGAGTGCCGCGACCGCAGAGCTCCGCTCACCGGCAATCGCCTGTTCGCCCGCTTTCGCCAGCGTCTCGAGCGAATGCCTCGCGAAGCCCTCGCCGAGGCTGAACTCGCGTTCGCAATGCGGGCAGGTGACGCGCGTCCCGGGGGCCAGCAGCAGCCGATCGCGCGGGGTTGGAAGGCTTTCAGTCACGCTCGCCAATCTGCCCCATAACCCGGCACGGGACAACGATCACCACCAATTCTTGACGGCCGGCGGCCGGTGTTTTGTAATCGCGACGCACGGGCCGGCTTCCTGCCGGGTAAACCATTCAGGAGGGGGCGAATGAGCAACAATCCGGGCCGCACGCTGGCGGCGATCATCTCGGGCGTTCTTGCGGCAGCGGCCGCACCGGCCGCCGTGGCTGCGGAGAGCGGCAAGCCCGAACTCGAGAACATCGTCGTCACGGGCACGCGCGTCGCGGACCGTTCCGCGACTGAAACGTCGGTGCCGGTCGACATCGTGTCGGCGGACGCGCTGGCCAACGTGGGCGTCACCGAACTGAACCAGGCGCTCTCCACGGTGCTGCCGTCCTACAACTTTCCGCGCCCGGGCCTCGCCGACGGCACCGACACGATCCGCCCCGCCACGCTGCGCGGCCTCGCGCCGGACCAGACGCTCGTGCTGCTCAACTCGAAGCGCCGCCACGCGTCGTCGCTGGTGAACGTCAACGGCACCGTCGGCCGCGGCTCCTCGGCGGTGGACATGAACGTCATCCCGACGGCTGCGGTGAACACGATCGAAGTGCTGCGTGACGGCGCGTCGGCCCAGTACGGCTCCGACGCGATCGCGGGCGTGATCAACGTGCGCCTGCGCGAGAACTCCGAGGGCGGCGACCTGACGCTCACGTACGGCCAGCGGGAGTCGAGCTACGACGTACCGACCAGCCCGCCGTCGGGCACGACGGGCCTGCCGCCCACGTGGTCCGCGCCGGCGAAGATCAGCCGCGACGTCTCGGACGGCGAGACCACCACGGTCTCGGGCTGGAAGGGCCTCACGCTCGGCGATGCCGGATTCCTGACGATCGCAGCCGAGTACAAGGACCAGTCGCGCACCGAGCGCGACGGCTGGGACTTCCGCCAGCAGTACCCGCTGGTGAACGGCGCCTACGATCCGCGCGAGCAGACCATCAACCGCTTCAACGCCTGGTACGGCGAACCAGAGCTCGAGCAGCTCACCTTCTTCGCGAACGCGGGATACGACCTCGCCAACGGCGCCCGCCTCTACGGCTGGGCTGGCTACCAGAACCGCGACGCACGGTCCGCCGGCTTCTTCCGCCCCGCCCGTGACGCACGCAACGTGATCGAGATCTACCCGGACGGCTTCCTGCCGATCATCGCCCCGGACGTGACGGACTACAGCGTCGCCGGCGGCGTCGAGTGGGACTGGGGCGACTGGCAGATGGATACGTCGCTCGTGTACGGCTACAACGAGATGATGTTCACGATCGAGAACACGCTCAACCGTTCGCTCGGCGTGGACAGCCCGACCCGGTTCGACGCCGGCGGGTTCGACTACGACCAGCTGGTATTCAACTTCTCGGGCGTGCGCGAGATCGCGGTCGGCGCGTTCCACTCGCCACTCAACATCGCGGCCGGCATCGAGGCGCGGCTCGAGAATTACTCGATCACCGCGGGCGAGCCCGACTCCTGGCGCAACGGCGGCGTGCTGCTGAACGGCGCACCCACCGCGTCCGGCGCGCAGGTGTTCCCGGGCTTCCGGCCGGAGAACGCGGTGGACGAGGACCGCACTGCCGTCGGCGCGTACGTCGACCTCGAGGCGAACGTGACCGAGAAGTTCCTCGCGTCCGTCGCGTTGCGCGCGGAAGACTACTCGGACTTCGGCAGCAACCTGTCGGGCAAGCTCGCCGGCCGCTACGACTTCACCGACTCGTTCGCGCTGCGCGGCTCGGTGCAGAACGGCTTCCGTGCCCCGTCACTGCAGCAGCAGTTCTTCGCGACCACGTCGACGAACTTCATCAACGGCGTGCCGTACGACATCACCACCTTCCCGGCGACGGACCCGGTAGCCGAGGCCCTGGGTGCCCAGCCGCTCGACGCGGAGACGTCGGTGAACTTCTCGCTCGGCGCGGTGGTGCGGCTGTCGAACGTCACGATCACTCTCGATGCCTACCGCATCGACATCGAGGACCGCATCGTGCTGTCGGAGAACCTGACGCAGGCCAACGTGCGCCAGTACCTCGAGAGCCTCGGCTTCGTCGGCATCGGCGGCGGCCGCTTCTTCATCAACGGCGTCGACACCGAGACCAAGGGCGTCGACCTCGTGGTGAACTGGCCGTGGGAGACTTCCGGCGCCGGCAAGTTCGATTTCACGTTCGTCGCCAACTGGAACGACACGGAAGTGACCAAGGTGCCCGCCACCGAGCCGCTCGCGGCCTTGAGTCCGCCGCCGCCGCTGTTCGCGCGCGTCAACGTGCTGACCTTCGAGGAAGGTACGCCGCAGGACAAGTACGCCGCGATCGTGAACTGGAGCCTCGACCGCTTCGGCGCCACGGCGCGCGCCACGCGCTACGGCGAAGTGCTCGACCCGGGCACGACCGAGGTGCTCGACGTGAAACTCGGCTCCGAGACGCTCGTCGACCTCGAAGGCCGCTTCGACGTGACCGAGAGGATCCGGGTCGCGCTCGGCGCGGAGAACGTGTTCGACGAATACCCCGACGCGTTCCCGATCAGCCGCAACACGACGGGCAACACGCCGTTCTCGAACTACTCGCCGTTCGGCCGCTCCGGCCGCTTCATCTACGGCAGGGTCTCGATCGGCTTCTGACCCCCACCGGCCACTCCCGGCCCCGGCGCCCCGCGCGCCGGGGCCCGGGATGCCGGCTTCGCACTCGCGTTAGTCGAGCGCCGCTTCCACCCGGTCGCAAAGCACTCTCAGCACCTCGAGGCGCGCACGGCGCTTGTCGTCCGCAGGCACCACCGCCCACGGCGCGTGGCTCGTGTTCGTGAGCGCGATCATGTCCCGCGCGGCCGCCTGGTACTCCTTCCACTCCTTGCGGTTGCGCCAGTCCTCGGGATCGACCTTGAAGCGCTTCAGCGGATTGCGATCGCGCTCGCGGAATCGCGCCAGTTGCTCCGCCGGGCTCACCGACATCCAGAACTTCGCGACGATCACCCGGTGCTCGGTCAGCTCGAGCTCGAACTCGTTGATCTCGCCATACGCGCGCCGCCAGTCGGGCTTCGCGGCCAGGCCGTGCACCCGTTCCACCAGCACCCGCCCGTACCAGGACCGGTCGAAGATCGTGTAGTTGCCGCGCGGCGGCAGCTGGAACCAGAACCGCCAGAGGTAGGGCCGCGCGATCTCCTCGGGCGTCGGCGCCGAAATCGGCACCACCCGGTACTGCCGCGCGTCGAGCGAAGCCGTGATGCGCCGGATCGCGCCGCCCTTGCCCGCCGCGTCCATGCCTTCGAACACTGCAACGACCGAGTGCCCGGCGAACTTCCGCCGCCGCGACAAGAGCGCGAGCCGCCCCTGCAGTTCCTCGAGGCGGCGGTCGTAGTCCTCCTCGGCGACAGCAGGGCCGCGCATCACCGTCGGCAGCCTTACGCGGGCCGCGAGCGAGCGCGCCTTTGCAGGCGAGGGCCCCGCAGGCCGCGCGGCGGCCGTACCGATGCGGCCTTCAATCCCTTCCAGCAGCACGCGACCCACTTCGAGCGCCCGGTGCTGACGGTCGGTGCCATCGATCACGTGCCACGGCGCGCACGGCTGCTGCGTCACCTCGAGGCAGTGCTCGAAAGCGCGCTCCACCCGGCCGTAGTGCCGGGCATACCACTGATCCTCGGCGGTCACTCGCCACCGCGTCGTCTTGTCCTTCGAGAGCCGGCGAAGACGCCGCTGCTGCAGTTCGGGCCCGATGTGCAGGTGGATCTTCAGGACGGCCACGCCGTCGGCCACCAGCATCCGCTCGAGGCGCTGGATGCGGTCCACTTCGCGCCGGGCCGCGGCCGCCGGGCGGCCGCGCTTGCGCACCGATGCCGTGAGGAAGTCGTCGTACCAGCCACCGTGCAGGATCACGATGCGCCCTTTCGGCGGCATCACGCGCCAGTAGCGCCAGAGCGGCGGCCGCTGGCGCTCGACTTCGTTCGGCTCGCGGAAGCCGTACACCGTGACGAACTTGGGATCGAGCCAGCCGAGCAGCTCGTTGACCACCTCGCTGCGTCCTGCCGCCGGAATGCCGGTCAGGATCATGACGACCGCGCGCGCACGCTCCTTGCGCAGTTCGAACTGCGCGTCGAGCAGCTTGTCCTGCAGCTGCGGCAGCTCGTGCTCGTACTCGAGCTTCGTCAGCCGTCGTCCGCTCAACGCCTCGTGCAACATCCCGCCTGTTCCCTATTCCCTTCCGGCCATTCCCTTCCGATGCGTCCGCGCCTCCGGCACCTGCTGCGTGATGCAGTGGATGTTGCCACCCCCGAGCAGGATCTCGCGCCCGGGGACGCCCACCACTTCGCGGCCAGGGAACAGCGCCTTGAGCTTGCGCCTTGCCGCTCCGTCGCGCTTCGGGTCGAGCAGCGGCATCACCACGCGTTTCGTGCCGAGGTAGAAATTCACGTATGAGGCCGCCAGGCGCACGCCCGCCTCGCGCGGCTTCGTGCCCGCGGCCGCATCGACGCCCGCGGCCTCCTCGTCGGTCGTGTAGAGCGGCCCGGGCTGCACCAGCTTGTGCACCTTGAAACGGCGCCCGCGCGCATCGCGGGCCGTCATCAGGCGATCGTAAGCGTCGCGCGAGATTTCATACTGCGGATCATCACGATCGTCGGTCCAGGTGAGCGCCACCTCGCCCGGCTTCACGAAGGCGCACAGGTTGTCCACGTGGCCGTCGGTCTCGTCGAGGTGCACGCCGCGGCCGAGCCATACGACGGCCTCGACGTTGAGGTAGCGCTGCAACCGCTGCTCGATCTCGCCGCGCGAGAGGCCCGGGTTGCGATTGCGGTTGAGCAGGCACTCCTCGGTCGTGATGACCGTGCCTTGCCCGTCGACGTGGATCGAGCCGCCTTCGAGGATGAACGGCGCGCGGTAGCGATCGCAGCGCTCGATCTCGAGCACCTTCTGCGCGACCGCATCGTCCTTGTCCCACGGGAAGTACAGGCCGCCGTCGAGGCCGCCCCACGCGTTGAACGCCCAGTCCACGCCGCGCAGGCCGCCGCGGTCATTGACGACGAAGGTCGGGCCGACGTCGCGCATCCACGCGTCGTTGCTCGAGATCTCGACCACGCGCACGGCCGGCGGAAGCAGCCGCCGTGCGTTCGCGTATTGCGCCGCCGAGACGCCGACCGATACGGGCTCACTGCCGGCAATCGCAGTCGCGACCGCAACGAAGGCCGCCTGCGCGGGCTTGCCGCCCAGCCGCCAGTTGTCGGGCCGCTCGGGCCACAGCATCCAGCAGCCGGCGTGCGGCTCGAACTCGCCCGGCATACGGTAACCGTCGCGACGCGGATCGCTGTCCAGGGTGCGGGTCATCGGCGAGCGCCTGCTGAACTGGGGACTCGATGTTACCGCGAATCTAGAGTCGCACCGAGCGCAACCGCAGCGCGTTGCTGATGACGCTCACCGAGCTCAGGGACATGGCCGCCGCGGCGAACGCCGGCGTCAGCAACAGTCCCGCGAGCGGGTACAGCACGCCGGCCGCGAGCGGCACGCCGAGCGCGTTGTAGCCGAACGCGAACATCAGGTTCTGGCCGACGTTGCGCATCGTGGCCTCGCTCAGCCGCAGCGCCCGGCCGAGCCCGTGCAGGTCGCCGCTCACGAGCGTCACGCCCGCGGTCTGCTTGGCGATGTCGGTACCACCGCCCATGGCGATGCCGACGTCGGCGGCGGCGAGCGCCGGGGCGTCGTTGATGCCGTCGCCGACCATGGCGACGACGTTGCCCGCCGCGCGCAATTCACTGACCCGAGACGCTTTTGCATCGGGCAGCACGCCTGCAGCGACGTCCTCGATGCCGAGCTGGGCCGCCACGGCGCGGACCGATTCCTCGTGGTCACCCGACAGCACCACGATGCGGATTCCATCCGCCTTGAGCTGCTGCACGACCTCCCAGGCTTCTGGCTTGAGCGGATCTGCCACGCCCAGCAGGCCCACGGGAACGCCGTCGAGCCCGACGTAGATCACGGTCTGTCCGAGCGCACGCAGGCGCTGCGCCTCAGGCTCGAGCGCACGCGCGTCGACACCCGCCTCGGCCATCAGCGCCGCATTGCCGACAGAAACGTTGCGCAGCTGTACGACGCCGAGCGCACCCTTGCCCGGCACCGCGCGGAAACCGTAGCTGCGCCCGAGCTTGAGCCCGCGTGCCTTCGCCGTTTCGACCACCGCAGCGGCGACTGGGTGCTCGCTGGCCTGCTCGAGGCTCGCCGCAAAGCGCAGCAACTCCGACTCCGCGATGCCGTCCACCGGGATGATGCTCACCACTTCGGGCCGCCCGACCGTCAGCGTGCCGGTCTTGTCGAGGACCACCGTATCGACGTCCTTGAGCCGCTCGAGCGCCTCCGCGCTGCGGAACAGCACCCCCGCTTGAGCGCCCCGCCCCATCGCCACGGTCATTGACATCGGCGTGGCGAGGCCCAGCGCGCACGGGCAGGCGATGATCAGCGTGCTCACCGCCACGACCAGCGCGTGTGCCAGCCGTGGTTCGGGGCCCAACGCCCACCAGCCGATCGCGGCCAGCACGGCGACCGCGATGACGGCAGGCACGAACCACGCCGACACTCGATCCGCGAGGCCCTGGACCGGCGCACGGCTCCGCTGCGCCTCGGCGACGGTCTGCACGATGCGTGCGAGCAGCGTTTCGCGACCGACGCGTTCCGCGCGCATGACGAACGCCGCCGTGCCGTTGAGCGTGCCGCCGATGACGGCATGGCCCGGCGCCTTGCCGACCGGCAGCGACTCGCCGGTCACCATTGACTCGTCCACGCTGCCGCGGCCCTCGAGCACGATACCGTCCACCGGGATCTTCTCGCCGGGACGGACACGGAGCCGGTCGCCGACCTGCACCTGCGCGAGCGGCACGGAGTCTTCGTTGCCGTCGTCGGCGACTCGCAGCGCCGTCTTCGGCGCCAGGTCGAGCAGCGCCCGAAGCGCGGCGCCGGTGCGATGCCGCGCACGCAGCTCGAGCACCTGGCCGAGCAACACCAGCGTCACGATCATTGCTGCCGACTCGAAGTACAGCGCCGGGTGTTCGCCGTGCCGGAAAACTGCCGGCACCAGCTCCGGCACCAGCGTCGCCAGCGCGCTGAATCCGTAGGCGACGGCGACGCCGAGCCCGATCAGCGTGAACATGTTGGGGCTGCGGTGGACGATCGAGCGCCACCCTCTCTGGAGCAGCGGCCATCCGCACCAGAGCACGACTGGCGTGGCGAGCAGCAACTGCAGCCAGGGCAGGCCGAGGCTGCCGACGCTGAGGTGCAACGACCCGAACATCGCCGCCATCTCGATGGCCACGAGCGGCAGGGTCAGCGCGAGCGCGATCCAGAACCGGCGGCGCATGTCGACGAGTTCCGGATCCTCGGCGGCGTCGGGCGTCGGCATCGCCGCTTCGAGCGCCATGCCGCACTTGGGACAAGTGCCCGGCACGTCACTCTCCACACCCGGGCACATCGGGCAGAAGTATGCTGCGCCGCTGCTGCGTGCCGCAGCGAGTGCTGCGGCGGCCGATTCGGCTCCGCCTTGGCAGCACTCGTGCGCGGCAGGTGCCGCCTGCGCCGGCGCGTGACAGCAATCACCCTTCGCGGCCGCCGGCGCTGGGGCCGCCGGTGCGTGGCAACAATCGTGTCCTGCCTGGCCGTGTTCGTTCATGGCGCGGATTCTACCCCCGTCGCAGATTCCAGCCATTCACGATCAGGTACAGCGATGGCAGGATGACGAGCGTCAGGACCGTCGCGGTCACCATGCCGCCCACCATCGGTGCCGCGATGCGCCGCATGACCTCCGAGCCGGTGCCGGATCCCCACATGATCGGCAGCAGGCCGACGATGACGGTGATCACCGTCATGAGCTTGGGGCGCAGGCGCAACAGGGCGCCTTCCACGATGGCGTCCCGCAGCTCCTGGCGTGTGGGCTCGCGCCCTTCCTCGGCGGCGCGCCTGCGCCTTTCGGACCACGCGTGCTCGAGGTACATGATCATCACGACCCCGGTCTCGGCCGCCACGCCGGCGAGCGCGATGAAGCCCACCGCTGCAGCAATCGAGAGGTCGTAATCGAGCAGGTAGAGCAGCCAGACGCCGCCCACGAGCGCGAACGGCAGCGCACCGAGGATGAGCAGCACGTCGCTGGTGCGGCGGAAGTTGAGGTAGAGCAGCAGCACGATGATCGCGAGCGCCAACGGCACGACGACCTTGAGCCGCTCGGCGGCCCGTTCGAGGTATTCGTACTGGCCCGACCAGCCGAGGCTGTAACCGGGCGGCAGCTCGAGCTCCGCCGCGACGCGACGCTTCGCTTCGTCCACGTAGCCACCGAGGTCGCGGCCCTGCAGGTCCACGAAGACCCAGCCCGACGGCCGGGCGTTCTCACTGCGGATCATCGCCGGCCCATCGGCCACGTCCACGCGCGCCACGTCTGCGAGCACGATGTTGGCACCCGTCGGCGTGACCATCGGCAGCGCGCGCAGCGATTCGAGCGAGTCGCGGAAGTCCTGCGGGTAGCGCAGGTTGATCGGATATCGCTCGAGGCCCTCGACCGTGTAGCTGACGGTCATGCCGCCAACCGCGCTCGAGACGATGTCCTGCACGTCCTTGACGTTGAGGCCGTAGCGGGCGGCCGCGACCCGGTCGATGTCCACGTCGATGTAGCGTCCCGTCGCCGTGCGCTCGGCGTACACCGACGTGGTGCCCTCCACTTCGCGCAGGATCTCCTCGATGCGCTGGCCCAGCCCCTGGATCACCTCGAGGTCGGGACCCATGATCTTGATGCCGACCGGCGTGCGGATGCCCGTCGCGAGCATGTCGATGCGCGTCTTGATCGGGTAGCCCCACGCGTTCGACAGGCCCGGGAACTTCACCAGCGCATCGAGCTCGGCCTTAAGCTTCTCGGGCGTCATGCCGGGACGCCACTGGTCGCGCGGCTTGAGCATGATCGTCGTCTCGAACATCTCGATCGGTGCCGGATCGGTCGCCGTCTCGGCGCGCCCCGCCTTGCCGAACACGCGCTCAACCTCGGGCACGGTGCGGATCAGCCGGTCGGTCTGCTGCAGCAGGGCGCGCGCTGCGTCGGCCGACAGGCCGGGCAGCGTGGTCGGCATGTACAGCAGGTCGCCCTCGTCGAGTTCGGGCATGAACTCGGAGCCGAGCCGTGACGCGGGCCACAGCGTCGCGAACACGATCACCGTCGCCACGACCATCACCTTCCACGGCGCGCGCAGCGCCAGCTCGAGGAACGGCCGGTACGCCGCCATCGCCGCGCGGTTCACGGGATTGGCGGTCTCCGGCCGGATGTTGCCGCGCACCAGCCAGTAGATCAGCACCGGCACAAGCGTGATGGACAGCAGCGCGGCTGCCACCATCGCATACGTCTTGGTGTACGCGAGCGGCGCGAACAGCCGCCCTTCCTGCGCCTCCAGCGTGAACACTGGCAGGAACGACAGCGCCACGATCATGAGCGAAAAGAACAGCGACGGACCGACCTCGCGGCAACCCTCGTAGATCGCCTCGAGGCGCCGCTTCTCGTCCGCCACGCCGTGCTCGAGCTTGCGGTGCACGTTCTCGGTCATGACGATCGCCGCGTCCACCAGCGTGCCGATCGCGATCGCGATGCCGCCGAGCGACATGATGTTGGCGTTGATGCCCTGCAGGCGCATGACGATGAACGCGGCCAGCACCGCGATCGGCGTGACGATCACCACGATCAGGCCGGAACGGATGTGGTACAGGAACACGAAGCACACCAGCGCCACGACGATGAACTCGTCGAGCAGCTTGCGGTTCAGGTTGTCCACCGCGCGCTGGATCAGCGTCGAACGGTCATAGGTCTCGACGATCTCGACGCCCTCCGGCAAGCTCGACTGCAGTTCGCCGAGCTTGGCCTTCACCCGCGCGATCGTGTCGCGCGCGTTCTCGCCGTTGCGCATCACGATCACGCCGCCGACGGCCTCGCCCTCGCCGTCGAGTTCGCCGATGCCGCGCCGCATCTCGGGGCCGATGCGGACCTCGGCGACGTCGCGCAGCAGCACCGGCGTGCCGTCCTTCGTGGCCATCACCGGGATGCGCTCGAGGTCCTCCACGCTCCTGACGTAACCGGTGGCGCGCACCATGTATTCCGCCTCGGCCATCTCCACGACCGAGCCGCCGACTTCCTGGTTGCCGGCGCGAATCGCGTCCTCGACCATCATCAGCGTGAGCCCGTAACCGCGCAGTCGCAGCGGATCGACCACCACCTGGTACTGCTTCACCATGCCGCCGATGGTCGCGACCTCGGCCACGCCGTCGAGCGCCTGGAGTTCGTACTTCAGGAACCAGTCCTGGATCGAACGCAGCTGCGCGAGGTCGTGGTTGCCGGTGCGGTCAGCGAGCGCGTACTGGTAGATCCAGCCGACGCCCGTCGCGTCGGGGCCGAGCGCCGGGCGCACGCCCTCGGGCAGGCGGGCCGCCGCCTGGCTCAGGTACTCGAGCACGCGCGACCGCGCCCAGTACGGGTCGGTGCCGTCCTCGAACAGCACGTTGACGAACGAGTCGCCATAGAACGAGTAACCGCGCACGCTCGTGGCGCCGGGCACCGACAGCAGTGCCGTCGTGAGCGGATAGGTCACCTGGTCCTCGACGAGCCGCGGGGCCTGGCCGGGATAGGGCGTGCGCACGATGACCTGCACGTCCGAGAGGTCGGGCAACGCATCCACCGGTGTGCGCAGGTACGAGTGCACGCCGATCGCGGTGAGCATCGCCGCGAGCAGCAGCACGACCGCCCGGTTCTCGAGCGAGGCCCGGATGATCGCATTGATCATCGGGCCGCCTCCCCGAGCCGCTCCATGCCCGCCCGCAGGTTCGCTTCCGAATCGAGCAGGAACTGTCCGGCGACGACGACCTGTTCGCCCTCCGCCAGGCCGTCACGGATCACCACGCGATCGCCGCTCTCCGGACCGACGACCACGCGGCGCGGCGCGAAGCGCCCCTCGCCGAGCGCAACGACCACGCGGTCCTCGCTGCCGCTGCGAATCAGCGCACTGCGCGGCACCATCACGGCGGGCTCGCCGGCCTCCCCCACGAGCGTCACGTTCGCCAGCATGTTGGGCCGCAGACCCGGCCCCGCGTCGTCGAGCACGATGCGGGCCCGCAACGTGCGCGTCTCCATGCTGAGCTCCGGATAGACGTATTCGACCCGCCCCGCGAGCGCCTCGCCCGGCAGTGACGGAAGGCGAATCTCCGCCGCCGTGCCCGCCCGCACCCAAGCGGCCTGCGACTCGGGCACTTCGGCGATCACCCACAGACTGCCGATCTCGGTGATGGTGAGCACCATCATGTTCGGTGCAACCATCGCTCCCTCGCGCACGGCGAGATCGGTCACGACGCCGCCGATCGGGGCGTAGAACGGCACTCGGCCCGAGGCCCGGCCGGCGCGCGCGAGGCGCTCGGCCGCGCCGGCGTCCAGCCCGAGGGCCCGCAGCCGCTCGCGCGACGCCTCGACGAGGTCGCGGTTGCCGATGCGCAGTGCGTCGAGATACTCCTGCTGCGCGCTCTCGAGCATCGGCGAGTACAGCGTGAACAGGAGTTGCCCAGCCTTGACCGTCTCACCCATCGCACGCACTGCCAGGCCTTCGATCCAGCCTTCGGCGCGCGGTTGCACCTGACGCATGCGTCGCTCGTCGAAGGCCACATAGCCGACGGTCGCCGCGCGGCGCTCGGGCGCACCCGTGGCGGCCGCCACAGTGCGCACGCCGAGGTTGTTCACCACGGCCGGCGAGATGCGGATCTCGGGCCCTGCCGCGTCGGCGTACACGGGGACGTAGTCCATGCCCATCTCGTCCTGCTTCGGCCCCGGCGAGGTGCGCTTCGGATCGTGCGGATGCCGGTAATGCAGCGGCTGGCCTTGCGGCTTCGCCGCGCCGGCCGCCTCGGTCGACTCCGGCTCGACCTTCATCAGATCCATGCCGCAGATGGGGCACTCGCCCGGCTCGTTGCGGACCACGTCCGGGTGCATCGGACAGCGATAGAGCGGATCTGCATGCTTCGCTGCGTGCTCTGCCGCACTGTCATCGGCAGCCGCCGCGACCGGCTCTGACGCCGGTGCGGGCGGTTGTTCCCGGGCGCAACCGGCCACGCCGAGCGCAAGCAAGAGCGCAAGCGTCGCGAGCCAGCGCGCGCCGGCAACACGATCCCCCATCCCCCATCCCCTATCCCCTGCGAAGCTCATGGCGCTTCTCCCACCAGGTAATCGATGTCGTACTGGGCCTGCGCGCGGTCGGCGACCAGCCGCAGGTGCTTGAGCGAGGCCTCGAGCGAGGCCCGGCGCGCCGCGATGACGTCGTCGATCATGCTGCGGTTGGCGCCATACGCCAGCAGCGCGGCCTGCACCGACTGCTCGGCGAGCGGCAACAGATCGGCCTCGTAGAACCGCTCGAGTGCCGCCGTCCGGTCCGCGACGGACCAGGCCTCCGTGAGCATGGCGAGCATCTCGCGCTGGTGGTCGTCGTGCATCTCGTGCAGTGCGCGTGTTTCGGCGCGGGCCGCGGCCACCTCGCGGTCCTGGCGGTTGGCGCGGAACAGCGGCAGGTCGAAGCTCACCATCGCGCTCAACATGTCGGGGCGCGACTCGCCACCCATCATCTCGCCGTCGCGGAAGCCGTAGCTCACGTCGAGCATCCACGAGGGGCGGTTACGCTGGCGCGCGAGGTCGGTCGCGGTCTCGGCAGCGGCGATGCGCCGTTCGAAATCCTGCTGCGCCGGGTGGCGCAGCAGCCGCTCCTCGAGCGTCGCGAGCGGCTCCAGCGATGCTCGCGCCGGCAGCGCCGTGGCATTTGCACGCCTTGCCTGGTCGTCGCCGATCCACCGGCCCAGCTGCGCGCGGCGCATGGCCTCGTCGCGGTCGAGGTCGAGCAACTGCTCGCGCAGCATGGCGACGTCGAGCCCCGCCTGCAGCACGTCGAGTTGCTTGCCCTCACCCGATGCATAGCGCGCCCGCGCCGAGGCCCGCATCTGCTCGACCCACTCGGCTTGGGCCTCCACCAGCCGGCGCGCCCGGGCGACGTAGGCGAGTTCCGTCCACGCACGCCGCACTTCACGCTGCACGACGAGGCGCCGGTCGGCAGCGACCGCCTCGGCCGCCACGGCCGACTGCTCCATGCGCTTGCGCGTCAGTTCGCGGGTGCGCCCGGCAGGAAACTCCTGGCTGACGCCGACCTCGAGCATCGTCATGTCCTCGGCGTCGAGGCTGAACGAGTCGACGGGGACGTTGACCGCCCCGAGGCGCAGCTTCGGGTCCATCAGCTGGCCTTCGGCGACGGCACGTTCGCGCATGCCCTGTGCCTCGGCGGCGAGCTGCCGCAGCATGGCATCGCGTTCCACGGCGATGCGCTCGGCTTCAGCGAGATCGAGCGCATGCGCGGGTAACGCCATTACGGCGACGAGCCATAGCCACGCGTGCGATCGCGCCATGGATATCGAATGGGACCGACGCCCTGCGGGCGCCGGAGCAGCAGCAGACATGATTCACCTCCGGACTGAGGATCAACACGCGCCCGTGCGGGCGCCGGCCGGGAGGTGGCGCTACTCGATGAAGCGGCAGTAACTGACCGAGATCGGAACCTTGGGAATGACTGCGTCGGCCGGGGACTCGGCACGCACTACGACCCGCTGCACCGCGGGCAAGGGCGCGAAGAACGACGCGGGCACGGCCGCGAAGATCGCGCCGGCGCCGCGCGCATCCACGGTGGGATCGTGGGGATAGGCGCAACCGCCGTGCCCGTCGCACGACTCACCGCCCGAGTCGCCGGGCGGGCAATACAGGCACGGATGCGAAGCGCCGCCGGCACCCTGCTCCGCCAGCATGGCGGCGTGGTCGTGGCCGCCGTGCGCATCGTGCCCCTGGTGCGTGGACGCCTCGTCCAACTGGGGCGCGGCTTCGCCGTGTGCCATCACGCAAGGCACGATCGCGGCCTGCAACCAAGCCGCGCAGAACAACGTGAGCACCGCCCGCGAGAGGGAGCGCTGTCGTCGTCTGAGCCATGCAAGACCGAAATCCACGCGGTGCACCTGTGGCGAGCCGGGGTGAGAAACCTACCTGCTGAGACACTCGCTCGCAAGCAAGAGTGCCCCGGGGGCCGGAAATTTGCGGAACACACCTATCCTGCAGGCAGAATGCCGCCATGAAACCGACCGCCACCCGCACGCTGGCTTGCCTCGCGACCCTCGGACTGGCCGCCTGCGGTCCGGCCGGCGCACCGGACGCCTGGCTGGGTGCGGTGACGGCGCTCGACGACCCGGCCGGGCCGGGCAGCCGCTATCCCCACCTGGCCGTTGGCGGTGGGCACGTGGCGATGAGCTGGCTGCAGGCGCTGCCCCAAGGTGGATTTGCACTGCAACATGCGCGATGGCGTGACGGCGCCTGGGGCCCGGCAGCCACGGTGACGACCGGCGACGACTGGTTCGTCAACTGGGCCGACTTTCCCTCGGTGGTGCCGCTGGACGCCACGACCTGGGCTGCGCACTGGCTGCAGCAGAAGCCCGGCAGCGTCTATTCCTACGACGTACGTATCGCCGTGAGTCGTGACGGCGGCAGGAACTGGTCGGCACCGATGTCGCCACACGATGACGGCACGCCCACTGAGCACGGGTTCGTCACGCTGTTCGCGGCGGATGGTGCAGTGCAGGCGGTGTGGCTCGACGGCCGGCACACCGGCGGCGGTCACGACCACGCCGCGGGAGCCGCCGGAGCCATGACCGTGCGCAGCGCATTCGTCGGCACGGACGGTCGCCGGACGGGATCCGACGTCGAGATCGACGCGCGCGCCTGCGATTGCTGCCAGACGGATGCGGCGTTGACGGCCGAGGGGCCCGTGGTCGTCTACCGGGACCGCAGCGATCGCGAGGTGCGCGACATCGCGCTGGTGCGGTATGGCGGCAGACGGTGGTCGGAGCCCGTGCAGGTTCACGAGGACGGCTGGGAAATCGACGCCTGCCCGGTGAACGGCCCGGCGGTCGACGCGCGTGGCAGGACGGTCGTGGTCGCGTGGTTCACCGCCCCGGACGTGCCGCGCATCTGGCTGGCGTTCTCGCAGGACGCCGGCCGCACGTTCGGGCCGCCCGTGGAGGTGGCCAGCGGCGACATCGCAGGCCGCGTCGATGTCGTCCTGCTCGAGGACGGCCGTGCGGTCGTCAGCTGGCTTCAACCTTCGGCGGGCGGCGCCGAGATCCGTGCGCAACCCTTCGGCCGCGACGGCCCTGCCGGCGCACCGGTCGTGATTGCGTCGAGTTCCGTGCAGCGCGCGTCGGGGTTCCCGCAAATGATCCTTGCCGGCGGCGGGCTGCTGTTTGCGTGGACAGACACCTCCGAGCCGGCGCAGGTGCGCACCGCCTACGCAACGCTACGTTAGTCCTGAGCCCCGGGCCGGCCCGGCGCCACCCGCGCTGTGCTACGATTTCCCCCTGCTTTTTCTCCCGAATCGACGCATCACCGGAGCCAGACATGTCCAGCTCGGTCAAGCTCAACGGGCCCGCCCAGGGCCAGAAGATCACCATCGCCAACGGCCGCCTGCTGGTGCCCGACCAGCCGATCATCCCGTTCATCGAGGGCGACGGCACGGGCCCCGACATCTGGCGCGCGTCGGTGCGCGTGCTCGACGCCGCGGTCGCCAAGGCCTACGGCGGCAAGCGCAAGATCCACTGGATGGAGGTGTACGCGGGCCAGAAATCGAACGACCTGTTCAACACCTGGCTGCCGGACGAGACGGTCGAGGCCTGCCGCGAGTACCTCGTCTCGATCAAGGGCCCGCTCACCACGCCGATCGGCGGCGGCATCCGCTCGCTGAACGTGGCACTGCGCCAGATGCTCGACCTGTACGTCTGCCTGCGGCCGGTGCGCTGGTTCGTGGGCGTGCCCTCCCCGGTCAAGAATCCGGGCAAGGTCGACATGGTGATCTTCCGCGAGAACACCGAGGACATCTACGCCGGCATCGAGTTCGAGGCGGGCAGCGCCGACAACGAGAAGTTCAAGAAGCTGTTCAAGGAAGCCTTCCCGAAGCTGTACGGCAAGATCCGCTTCCCGGACACGTCCGGCATCGGCATCAAGGCTGTGTCGCAGGAAGGCACCGAGCGCCTCGTGCGCGCCGCCATCCAGTACGCGATCGACAACAAGCGCAAGAGCGTGACGATCGTGCACAAGGGCAATATCATGAAGTTCACGGAAGGCGCGTTCCGGAACTGGAGCTACGCGCTCGCCGAGCGCGAGTTCGGCGGACAGACCTACACCTGGGACCAGTGGGAACGCACCAAGGCCGAGAAGGGCGAGAAGGCTGCGAACGCCGAGCAGGATGCAGCCCGGGCCGCAGGCAAGATCATCATCAAGGACGCGATCGCCGACATCACGTTGCAGCAGGTGCTCACCCGCCCCGAAGAGTTCGACGTGATCGCCACCATGAACCTCAACGGCGACTACCTGTCGGACGCGCTCGCCGCGCAGGTGGGCGGCATCGGTATCGCGCCGGGCGGCAACATCAACTACATGACCGGCCATGCGGTGTTCGAGGCCACGCACGGCACGGCGCCGAAGTATGCCAACCTCGACCGGGTCAACCCGGGCTCGGTGATCCTGTCGGGCGAGATGATGCTGCGCTACATGGGCTGGCTCGAGGCGGCCGACGCGATCATCGCGGCGATGGACAAGACCATCGGCCAGAAGACGGTCACGTACGATTTCGCGCGCCTGATGGAGGGCGCCACCGAGATCAAGTGCAGCGAGTTCGGCGACGCCCTGATCCGCAACCTGTGACGCCCACGCACGGCCCTGGCGGGCGGAGGCGCGGGTGAACGCACCCGTCGCCTCCTCGGGCGCGCGCGACGCCCTCGTGCAGGACTGCGCGCAGACACTGGTCGACATCTTCGCGGACTACAACGCGGAGTTCCGCGCGATTACGCGGCGCGCGCGCGTGCGCTTCGAGGAGCGCGACTGGCACGGCAGCCAGCGCGACGCCGTCGAGCGCATCGAGCTCTACCGCAAGTACGTCACGAACACCGTCGTCACGATGCAGCGGCGTCTCGGCGAAGAGGCGCAGGAGCGCTCGCTCTGGGCCAGCATCAGGCGCCGCTTCGCGGCGATCATCGACCCGCTGCCCGACAACGAGTTCCCGAAGACCTTCTTCAGCTCGGTCACCCGCGCCGTGTTCGACACGACGGGCGTGGACCCGGCCGTGGAGTTCTTCGCGCTCGACCTCGACCCGCTGTCGAACGTCACGACGCACGTCGAGACCAAGGTTTACGTGAATCGCGGCTCGATCGAGCTGCTCATCGAGGAACTGCTCGCCGACTTCCGCTTCCGGACGCCCTACCGCGACTTCGACCGCAGCGTGCGCACGGTCACCGACGAGCTGCGCTCCTCGCTCGAGAGCGGCGGCGAGCGGCGCACCGTGGAGAAGCTCGAGGTCATCAAGGAAGTGTTCTACCAGATGACCCGCGCCTACCTGGTGGGGCGCATCTCGGGGCGCGGCTGGACGCTGCCGTTCGTCGTGGCGCTGCGCAACCAGGACAGCGGGGTCGTGGTCGACGCGATCATGCTCGAGGAAGGCACGGTCAGCGTGCTGTTCAGCTTCACCCGTTCCTATGTCCACGTCGACCTCGCCCACGTCGGCGAGGTGGTGAAGGTCCTCAAGTCCATCCTGCCACGCAAGCCGGTGAGCGAGCTCTACACCGTGCTCGGC
>JAGVUU010000196.1 GCA_019136105.1 Gammaproteobacteria bacterium | reverse complement strand
GTGGGCACTCACGATGCTGCTGCGCCCGCAGCCGAGCATCGCGCTCGGCCTGATCCTCGTGGCGTGCTGCCCGGGCGGCAACATCTCGAACTTCATGACGCACTTCGCGCGGGGCAACACTGCCCTGTCCGTCACGATGACGGCGTTCTCGACCGTCGGTGCGCTGTTCTTCACGCCGTTCAACACGGCGCTGTGGGGCTCGCTCAATCCGGACACGGCGGCGATCCTGAACGAGGTCGCCATCGACCCGGTGGAGATGTTCGTCGCGGTGGCGATCCTGCTGGTGATTCCCGCGATCGCGGGCATCAGCGTGGCGCGTCACTTTCCCGCCTTCGCGGCCCGGGCGCACAAGCCGTTCCGCATCCTGTCGCTCGCGGTGTTCGTGGGGTTCGTCCTGCTGGCGCTCGCGGCCAACTGGGACTATTTCCTGCGATACACCGACCGCGTGGTGATCTCGGTGCTCCTCTTGAACGCGCTGGGCTTCGCCATCGGCTACTTCGTCGCCGGGGCAGCGCGGCTGACACAGGCCGACCGGCGCGCGGTATCCATCGAGACCGGCATCCAGAATTCGGGCCTCGGCCTGATCCTGGTCTTCAATTTCTTCGGCGGGCTCGGTGGCATGGCCATCACCGCCGCGTGGTGGGGCATCTGGCACATCCTCGCCGGCCTCACGCTCGCGTCGTGGTGGCGGCGCCGCCCGCCGGCGCCGACGCCGACGGGAGCAACGCCATGACGCATCGCGTCCTGGTGACGGGAGCCGCCGGCTACCTCGGCAGCAACCTGGTGAAATCGCTGGCCGAGCGGGCCGTCGGCGGCGGTGACCCCGCCTGCATCGTCGCGGGCGACGTGCGGGAGGTGCCGGCGGAACGCCGCATCGCCGGCGTGGAGTACGTGACGCTCGACGTGCGTGCGCCCGGCTTGGCGGAGGTGCTCGCGGAGCACCGCATCGACACCGTGGTCCATCTCGCGGCGATCGTCACGCCGGGCCCGCAGTCGAATCGCGAGCTCGAGTACTCGGTGGACGTGCTCGGCACGCGCAACGTGCTCGACGCCTGCGTCGCAAGCGGCGTGCGTCGCATCATCGTCACGTCGAGCGGTGCCGCCTACGGCTACCACGCCGACAACCCGGAGTGGCTCACCGAAGACCACCCGGTGCGCGGCAACGAGGCTTTCGCTTATTCGCACCACAAGCGCCTCGTCGAAGAGATGCTGGCGGACTACCGCAGCGCCCATCCGTCGCTCGAGCAGGTGGTGTTCCGCGTCGGCACGATCCTCGGCGAGACCACGCGCAACCAGATCACGGCGCTGTTCGAGCGGCCGCGGCTGATCGCGATCAGTGGATCGAAGAGCCCCTTCGTGTTCATCTGGGATCGTGACGTGGCGAGCGCCATCGAGCACGCGATCTTTGGCGGACCGGCCGGCATCTTCAACGTGGCCGGCGACGGCGCACTCAGCATCCAGGAGATCGCCGCGCGGCTCGGCAAGCGCTGCATCACGCTGCCGCCCGGCCTGCTGCGCGCGGCACTGGCCGTGCTGCATCCGCTCGGGTTGTCGCAGTACGGTCCCGAGCAGGTGGACTTCCTGCGCTACCGGCCGGTGCTCGACAACCGCCGCCTGAAAGAAGTCTTCGGTTACGTACCGCAGCTCACCTCGGCCGAGGTTTTCGAGTTGTTCCGCAGGTCGCACGGCCTGGGTCCCCGCTGACCATGGCGCGACGATCCTTCGCAGGCAAGACGGTACTGGTAACCGGCGCGGGTGGCGGGCTTGGCCGCGCGGTCGCGCTGCGCTTCGCACAGGCCGGCGCGCGGATCGCCGCCCTCGACAAGGACGCCACGGGCATCGAAAGCCTCAGCGTCGAAATCGCAGATCGAGGCGGCCAATGCCTCGCGCTTCCCTGCGACATTACCGACGCCGAGGCTTGCGCACAGGCGGTCGCCGCGACAGTCCAGCACTTCGGCACGCTCGACGTGCTGGTGAACAACGCCGGCATGAGCCAGCGCAGCGGATTCGCGGTGACCGACCTTGCGGTGATCCGGCGCGTGATGGACGTCAACTTCTACGGCGCGGTGCACTGCACGAAAGCCGCGCTGCCGCACCTCGTCGCCGCGCGCGGACTGATCGTGTCCGTCTCGAGCGTCGCGGGCTACACCCCGCTGATCGCCCGCACCGGCTATGCGGCCAGCAAGCACGCCATGCACGGGTTCTTCGAGAGCCTGCGCACCGAACTCGCGCCCGCGGGCGTGGACGTGATGATGGTCTGCCCGTCGTTCATCGCCACCCGGATCGACCGCAACGCGCTCGGCGGGGACGGCCAGCCGGTGCGGCACGCGCAAGTGACGGTCGGCGATCCGCTGTCACCGGACGCGGTGGCGGACCGGATCTTCGCCGGGGCCGAGCGCGGCCGGCGCCTGCTGCTCGTCGGCCGCACGGCGTGGCAGGCCTGGTGGGTGAGCCGCCTCGCACCCCGCCTGTACGAAAAGCTCATGGCGCGCCGCCTGAAGGGCGAACTAGAATCCGACCTCATCACGCACCGGGCGGACCAGGACAGGAAGCCGAAAACATGAAAGTCCACGTCAAGCACACGCTCAAGACTGATGTCGCGGCCGCCCTCAAGCTCTGCACCGACCTCAAGCACCAGGAGCAGGTCTACGCGCAGCTGGGCGGCACGAACGTGAAGATCAAGCGCGACGGCCGGGCGCCGAACGTCAAGCTGAAGATCTCGCGCACGGAAGTCGCGAACCCGCCGGCGGCGATCAAGCGGCTGGTGCCGTCCACCAACGAAGTCACCCATACCGAGGACTGGGCCGCCGACGGCGACGGCTACAGCGCCGACATCGTCACCGAGATCAAGGGCGTGCCCGTGAAGATCGTCGGCACGAAGTCGCTGCAACCCGAGAAAGGCGGCTGCTCGGTGGAGTGGAATTTCGACGTGACCTGCGGCATCCCCCTGCTCGGCAGCATCGTCGCGTCGTTCGCGGGCAGCGAGGTCGAGCAGAAGCTCGAGAAGGAATTCAAGGTCCTCAAGTCCCTGGCCTGAGCGATTGCTGCGGCGCAGCTAGCCATTTGCGAAATGGCGGCCCGCGGCCGCCGGGGTAGGATCGTCGCATGCCACGACTTTCCCCGGTTGACCAGGCCTTTTTCCTGCTGGAGACCCACGACCGGCCGATGAGCATCGGCCTGCTGGTCGTGCTCAAGCCCCCGCCGGGAACGCGTGGCAGCTTCGCGGATCGCCTCGTGCGCACGATGCTCAAGTGCCCGCCCGGCCCGCCGTTCAGCTATCGCGTGAAGCCCGGCCCACTGCCCGGCCTGTTGTCGCTCGTCGAGGACGAGCACATGGACCCGGCGAAGCAGCTGTTCCGCCACAAGCTGCCGCGCGGCGCCGACCTGCAGTCGCTCTTCGCGAGCATCTGCAAGATCCACCCGAAGCGCCTGCGCCGCGACGCCCCGTTGTGGGAAGCACACTTTTTCACTGGGTTTCCGGGCGGCCGGGTCGCGCTCTACTTCAAGACGCACCACGGCCTGATCGACGGCATCGGCTTCATCAATGCCCTCAACACGATGGTGTTCGAGTCGCCGCGCGACAACCCGCCGCGGGCGATGTGGGAAGGATTGCGCCACTACACGCCGCCGGCGGGCAAGGCGTCACCACAGCACGGAACGTCCTTGCTGCAGACGGTGAACGACACCCGTCGCACCGCCAACGACATGCTGCGGCTCATGTGGCACCAGGGCCTGCGGGACCTCGGCCTGGGCCGCGGCCTCGCGGCGCCTTTCGTCTCGACGCCGAACGTGCTCAAGGCGGCGCCGGGCCCGCACCGCGTCCTCGCCCACTGCCAGCTGCCCCTGGCACGCGTGCGCGACCTCGCGCGGCGCGGCGACGCGAAGATCAACGACGTCATGCTCACGCTGATCGACATGGCGATGCACCGCTACCTGGGCGAGCGGGGCATCACGCTCGACCGGCCGCTGGTGACGGACATACCGGTGGCGCTGGCCGATCACGGTGGCACCGGCAACCGCATCACCATCCTGCAGGCACCGATGGGCCGGCCGGGCGTGTCGCCGGCGCAGCGGCTCGCCGACATCGTGCAGGAGACCGGGCAGGTCAAGAAGGAGATTCGCGAGCTCGACGGCAGCGCACTCACGCTCTACTCGATCGTGCAGCACTCGATCGCGAGCACCATCGAGTCGCTGGGCCTGAGCGAACTGCCGATGCTCGCCAACGCGGTGGTCTCGAACCCGGCCGGGTTCCAGAAGCGCCTGTACTTCAACGGCGCGGAGGTGGAGCTCGCGCTGCCAATCTCGGTCGTGGCCCACCACCAGGTGCTCAACATCACGATCACGACCTACGTCGACGAGCTGCACGTCACCTTCATCGCGCTGCAGGAAGCGATTCCCGACCTGCAGCGTCTCGCCGACCTCACCGCGGAAGCCGCCGGCGAGCTCGAAGCCGATCTGGCGCGCATCGAGCGCCGCGTGGCCCGGTCGCGCGCCCGCCGGGCACCCGCACGCTCGGCACGCCGCACGGCAGTGCGATAACCTCCGTCCGGTCCACCGGACGGAGACTGATACCCTTTGCTGCGCACCCTTGCCCACGAACTGGCCGTCGCCGCACGCCTGGCCGCGCGTGCCACCGGCCGGCGTCTGTCCGGCTCCGTACCGCCGGTCGCCAGCGATCGCGAGTTCCGCGCCACGCTCGAACCGTGGCTCTCATCGTTGCCGCCCGGGCTCTGCACCGGGCACGCGTTCCACTGGCTGCCGGCCACGCAGCCACCCTG
>JAGVUU010000236.1 GCA_019136105.1 Gammaproteobacteria bacterium | reverse complement strand
GGTCGAGCTCGAGCAGCAGGTCGTTCGGGAACTCGATGTCGGCCTTGTCGATCTCGTCGATGAGCAGCACCGACTGGGTGTCGCTCTCGAACGCCTCCCAGAGCCGCCCCTTGACGATGTAGTTGCGGATGTCGTGCACCTTCGCCTCGCCGAGCTGCGAGTCCCGCAGGCGCGACACCGCGTCGTACTCGTACAGGCCGTGCTGCGCCTTGGTGGTCGACTTGATGTGCCAGCGATGGAGCGGCTTGCCGAGCGCGGCGGCCACCTCCTCCGCGAGCTGCGTCTTGCCCGTGCCGGGCTCGCCCTTCACGAGCAGCGGCCGCGCGAGCGTCACCGCCGCGTTCACCGCCATCATCAGGTCGTCGGTGGCGACGTAGCGCTCGGTGCCGGTGAATTTCTGGCTCACGCTTCAACCCTCAGCAGTTTCATCGTGTTGGTGCCGCCCGACACGCCGGACAGCTCGCCGAGCGTCAGGATCAGTTCGTCACCGGGCTTCACGTGGCCACGGTCGAGCAGCTCCTTGGAGATCGCGCGGTAGAGCTGCGCCGGGTCGGTGTGGGTGATGTCGAACGGGATCGGGTAGACGCCGCGGTACAGCGCCACGCGCCGCTGCGTGCGCTCGTGCCGCGTGAACGCGAAGATCGGGATGTCGGAGCGGATGCGCGACATCCACAGCGGCGTCGAGCCCCGCTCGGTCAGCGCGACGATCGCCTCGACGTCCATGTGATTCGCCGTGTACATGACGGCATGCGCGATCGCCTGGTCGACCTCGGTCACCTTGCCTTCGAAGCGGTCGCGGCCGCGCTCGCGCGCGAGCTGGTAGGTCTCGGCGCCCTCGATGACCTCGGCCATCGCTTCGACCGCGCGCGCCGGATACTTGCCGACCGCAGACTCGCCCGAAAGCATCACCGCATCGCTGCCATCGAGCACGGCGTTCGCCACGTCGGAGACCTCGGCGCGGGTCGGCACCGGGCTGTGGATCATGGATTCCATCATCTGCGTGGCGGTGATGGTCACGCGGTCGAGGCTGCGCGCGACGTGCAGGATGCGCTTCTGCAGGCCGGTGAGCTGGGCATAGCCCACCTCCACGCCGAGGTCGCCGCGCGCCACCATCACCGCGTCGCTCGCGCCGATGATCTCCTCGAGCCGCGGTATCGCCTCGCTGCGCTCGATCTTGGCGACGATGCGTGCCTCGCTGCCGGCGGCGGCGAGCAAGGCGCGCGCCTCGGCGACATCCGCGGCCTGGCGCACGAACGACACGGCGAGGTAATCGACGTCGAGGGCGGCCGCCAGCCGCACGTCCTCGCGATCCTTGTCCGTGAGCGCCTTGGCCGACAAGCCGCCACCGCGCCGGTTGATGCCCTTGTGGTCGGAGACCTCGCCGCCGGTGGTGACGAAGCACTCGACGCGCATGCCTTCGACGGCGCTCACCCTCAGCTCGATCTGTCCGTCACCGAGGATGAGTTCGTCACCCGGCTGCACGTCCCGGGCGAGGTCTGCATAGGTGATGCCCACGGCGCGATCGGTGCCGTCGTGCGGGTCGAGCGCCGGGTCGAGCGCGAACGGTTCGCCCTCGGCGAGCACCGCCCGGCCGCCGGCGAAGCGTTCGATGCGGATCTTCGGCCCCTGCAGGTCACCGAGCACGGCCACGTGCTTGCCGACCGCTGCGGCCGCACGCCGCACCCCATCGACGCGCCGCCGGTGATCGGCCGCCTCACCGTGCGAGAAATTGACACGCACGACGTCCGCGCCGCGGCGGATGACCTCCTGCAGGACGTCCTGTGAGTCGGTGGCCGGTCCGAGGGTGGCGACGATCTTGGTGCGGCGAAGCATGGGCGGAAGGGATTAGTGAATAGGGATTAGTGAATAGGGACGAGGCGGCAGATTCGCAGGTCGGCGGCAAAAACGGAATAGAGGCGCGGCCCGGTGCGGGCGAGCCGCGGCGGCCGGAAGCATCCACCCTCAGACTAATCCCTAATCCCTAATCCCTAATCCCTGGGCAAGCCGGCGTCAGCCGGCGGCCCTGGCCTCCAGCACTTCCACGGCGGGCAGCTTCTTCCCCTCCAGGAACTCGAGGAACGCGCCACCGGCGGTCGAGATGTAGGAGATGTCCTGGCCGATGCCGTACTTCTCGATGGCCGCGATGGTGTCGCCGCCCCCGGCGATGGAGAACGCCGAGCTGCGGGCGACGGCCTGGCCGAGGGTGCGCGTGCCCTCGCCGAACTGGTCGAACTCGAACACGCCGACCGGACCGTTCCACACGATCGTGCCGGCGCCCTTGAGCGCCGCGGCGAAACGCTCGGCCGTGTCCGGGCCGATGTCGAGGATCATCTCGTCGGCGACAACCGCGGCCACCGGCTTCACGTCGGCCTCCGCCGATGCGGCGAACTCCTTCGCCACGACCACGTCGGTCGGCAGCGGGATGTCCGCGCCGCCCGCGCGCGACTTCTCGAGCAGCGCCTTGGCCATGTCCACCATCTCGGGCTCGTAGAGCGACTTGCCGATGGGCTGGCCCGCCGCGGCGAGGAACGTGTTGGCGATGCCGCCGCCCACGATCAGCTTGTCCACCTTGCCGAGCAGGTTCTCGAGCACGGTGAGCTTGGTCGAGACCTTGGAGCCGCCGACGATCGCGATCACCGGCCGCTTCGGGCTGCCGAGCGCCTTCTCGAGCGCCTCGAGCTCGCCGGTGAGCAGCGGGCCCGCGCACGCCACCGGCGCGAACTTCGCCACGCCGTGGGTGCTCGCCTCGGCGCGGTGCGCCGTGGCGAACGCGTCCATCACGTAGATGTCGCACATCGCCGCCATCTGCTTCGCGAGGTCGTCCTTGTTCTTCTTCTCGCCCTTGTTGAAGCGCACGTTCTCGAGCAGCACGATCTCGCCCGGCTCGCAGGCGACGCCGTTCAGCCAGTCCTTCTCGAAGCGCACCTTCACGCCCATCAGCTCGGAGATGCGGGCCGCGACCGGGGCGAGCGAGAACTCGTCCGCGTACACGCCCTCCTCCGGCCGGCCGAGGTGCGACATCAGCATCACGCGGGCACCGGCCTTGTGCGCCGCCTCGATGGTGGGCAACGACGCGCGGATACGCGCGTCGCTGGTCACGGCGCCGTTCTTGACCGGCACGTTGAGGTCCTCGCGGATCAGCACGCGCTTACCCTTGAGGTCGAGATCGGTCATGCGCAGGACACGCACCATGGTCGGCTCCCGGTAACTGGTCGGATTACTTGGCGATGACGCGGGCCATCTCCAGCACCTTGCAGGAATAGCCCCACTCGTTGTCGTACCAGGACACGACCTTGACGAACGTGTCGTCGAGGGCGATGCCGGCCTCGGCGTCGAACACCGACGTGCAGCTCTCGCCGCGGAAGTCGGTCGCCACCACCTTCTCGGTCGTGTAGCCGAGCACGCCCTTCATCGGGCCCTCCGACGCCGCCTTCATCGCGGCGCAGATCTCCTCGTACTTCGCCGGCTTCACGAGCTCGACGGTGAGGTCCACCACCGACACATCGGAGGTCGGCACGCGGAACGCCATGCCGGTGAGCTTCTTGTTGAGCTCCGGGATGACCTTGCCGACGGCCTTCGCCGCGCCCGTGGACGACGGGATGATGTTCTCGAGGATGCCGCGGCCGCCGCGCCAGTCCTTGTTCGACGGGCCATCCACGGTCTTCTGCGTCGCCGTGGCGGCGTGCACCGTGGTCATCAGGCCGCGCTTGATGCCCCAGGTGTCGTTCAGCACCTTGGCGACCGGCGCGAGGCAGTTCGTGGTGCACGAGGCGTTCGAGATGATCGCCTGGCCGGCGTAGGTCTTGTCGTTCACGCCGAACACGAACATCGGCGTGTCGTCCTTCGACGGCGCCGACATGATCACCTTCTTAGCGCCCGCCGCGAGGTGCTTCTCGGCGGTTTCCTTGGTGAGGAACAGGCCCGTGGACTCGACCACCACATCGGCGCCCACCTCGCCCCACTTGAGCTCGGCCGGGTCCTTGACGGCTGTGAGGCGGATCTTCTTGCCGTTCACCACCAGCGTGTTGCCCTCGACCGAGATGTCGCCCTTGAAGCGGCCGTGCACCGAGTCGTACTTGAGCATGTACGCGAGGTAGTCGGGCTCGAGGAGGTCGTTGATGCCGACGATCTCGATGTCCTTGAAGTCGCGTGCCGCGGCGCGGAACACCATGCGGCCGATGCGACCGAATCCATTGATGCCAACCTTGATCGTCATGACTCGACCTCCCGGAAAAAGAAATCAGGACTTCAGCAGGCCGTCCACGGTGCGGACGACGTTGTCGGTCGTGAAACCGAAATGCTCGAACAGGGCCTTCGCGGGCGCCGATGCGCCGAACGTCTCCATGCCGATGACGGCACCGCGGCTGCCCACGTGGCGCCACCACGTGTCGCGCACGCCGGCCTCGATGGCCACGCGCGGCACGCCGGGCGTCAGTACGGTATCGCGATACTGTTGCGGTTGTGCGTCGAAGGCCTCGACACAGGGCATCGACACCACCCGCACCTTGCGGCCAGCCTCGGTGAGCCGCTTCGCCGCATCGACGGCAATGCCGACCTCGGAGCCGGTCGCGATCAGGATGCAGTCGGGCGCTAACCGCCGCGCGCGACGTCGGCGAGCTGTGCCGGCGTGCGTGCCATCGGCGGCAACGCCTGGCGGCTCAGGATCAGGCTGCTCGGGCCGTCAGTGCGCTCCACCGCGCTCGCCCAGGCGATGCCGGTCTCGACCGTGTCGCACGGCCGCCAGACCCGCATGTTCGGCAGGAGGCGCAGGCTCGCCACGTGCTCGACCGGCTGGTGCGTCGGACCGTCCTCGCCGAGGCCGATCGAATCGTGTGTGTAGACGAGGATCACGCGCTGCTTCATCAGCGCGGCCATGCGCACGGCGTTGCGGGCGTAATCGGAGAACACCAGGAACGTGCCGCCGTACGGGATGAACCCGCCGTGCAGCGCGACGCCGTTCATGATCGCGGTCATGCCGAACTCGCGCACGCCGTAGTGCACGTAGTTGCCGCCGACGCCGTCGGCGGTCACCGCCTTCGACCCCTTGTGGTTCGTGTTGTTCGAGCCGGTCAGGTCGGCCGAGCCGCCGAGCATCTCGGGGATCGCCGCGCCGAGCACGTCGAGCGTCTTCTGCGACGCGGAGCGCGTCGCCAGCGCGGCCGGCTTGTCCTGCGCGGCCTGCACGAAGTCGAGGACGGCCTTGCGCCAGCCAGCCGGCAGGTCGCCCTTCAGGCGGCGCTCCAGCTCGGCGGCGAGCTCGGGATACGCCTTGCGGTAGGACGCCAAGCGCTCGGTCCAGGCGTGCTCGGCCTTGGCGCCGGCAGCGCGCGCATCCCAACCGGCGCGGATCTCGTCCGGCACGACGAACGGCTCGTACGGCCAGTCGATGTGCTTGCGCGTGGCAGCCACCTCGGCCTCACCGAGCGCGGCACCGTGCGTCGCCTCGGTGCCCTGCTTGTTGGGCGAGCCCCAGCCGATGATCGTCTTGCAGCAGATCAGTGTCGGGCGGTCGGAGTCGGCCTTCGCGGCCTGGATGGCGCGCTCGATGGCCGCCGGATCGTGGCCGTCCACGTCGCGGATCACCTGCCAGCCGTAGGCCTCGAAGCGCTTCGGCGTGTCGTCGGTGAACCAGCCGTGCACCTCGCCGTCGATCGAGATGCCGTTGTCGTCATAGAAGCAGACCAGCTTGCCGAGCTTGAGCGTGCCGGCGAGCGCACAGGCCTCGTGCGACACGCCTTCCATCAGGCAGCCGTCGCCGAGGAACACCCAGGTGCGGTGGTCGATGACCTCGTGGCCGGGCCGGTTGAACGTGGCAGCGAGCAGCTTCTCGGCGAGCGCCATGCCGACGGCGTTGGCGACGCCCTGCCCGAGCGGACCCGTGGTGGTCTCGATGCCGAGGTGCGCATCGACTTCCGGGTGGCCGGCGGTGTGCGCGCCGAACTGGCGGAAGTTCTTCAACTGCTCGATGTCGAGCGGATAGCCCGCGAGGTGCAGCAGCGAGTACAGCAGCATCGAGCCGTGGCCGTTCGACAGCACGAAGCGGTCGCGATCCGGCCAGGCCGGATTGCCCGGGTTGTGCTTGAGGTGGTCCGCCCAGAGCACCTGGGCGATGTCGGCCATGCCCATCGGCATGCCGGGGTGACCGGAATTGGCCTTCTGCACGGCATCCATGCTGAGGGCGCGGATGGCGTTGGCGAGTTGCCGTCGGGTGGGCATCGGGGGGACCCCTTGGGTGAGTCAGGTATTTTCTCCCGCGCCGACGCGGGTTTGCAAAGCCGGAGATCCACGGATCTCGGGCGACCCTGCGTCCGGCGTGGGCGAAAGCGCCCGTGGGTCTGTAGAATTGCGGGATTCGATCGCGGATACTCCGCGCGCGCCACCCGTACGGAAAGCCATTTAATGTCAAACAGTTACCTGTTCACATCCGAGTCCGTGTCCGAAGGCCATCCGGACAAGGTTGCCGACCAGATCTCCGACGCCGTCCTCGACGCCATGCTGGCGCAGGACAAGAAGGCGCGCGTCGCCTGCGAGACGCTGGTCAAGACCGGCGTGGCAATCGTCGCGGGCGAGGTGACGACGGAAGCGTGGGTCGATCTCGAGGAGATCGTCCGCGGCGTGATCGTCGACATCGGCTACACCTCGTCGCAGGTGGGCTTCGACGGCCGCACCTGCGGCGTGCTCAACATCATCGGCAAGCAGTCGCCCGACATCGCGCAGGGCGTCGACCGCAAGAGCCCCGAGGAACAGGGTGCCGGCGACCAGGGCCTGATGTTCGGCTACGCGAGCAACGAGACC
>JAGVUU010000251.1 GCA_019136105.1 Gammaproteobacteria bacterium | reverse complement strand
CCGTGCCGGTTCTTCGAGAAGCTCGAGTGATCCGGCACCGCGTCCTCGAGGCCGAGACGGCAGAACCAGCGATACGCAAGGTTGAGGTGCACCTCCTCGCACAGTCGACGCTCCGAACGAATGCCGAAGCAGTAGCCGACCAGCAACATCCGCACCATCAACTCCGGATCGATCGACGGACGTCCGGTGTGGCTGTAGAACGGGGCGAGTTGTTGGCGCAGCTCAGTCAGATCGAGGAACCGATCGATGCCGCGGAGCAGATGATCCGCGGGAACGTGCGCGTCCAGGTTGAAGGAGTAGAACAGTCGGTCTTGCGTGCCGTTCTGTTGACCCATCATGCCGTTGCGGTCTCCCTGCAGGCCTCAACTTGAGACCGCATAAGCCGCAGGACGTTCAGGTGTTTTTCAACACAATAGGTCGTACACGAACGTCTCGGTGAGGCCCTGCTTCAGGTCCTGGCGGGTGGTGAAGTTGCCGTTGCGATCCCAGCTCACCTGCGCGTCGATGCGGCCCGTGCCGCCGCCGACCCCGGCCTGGCGCTTGAACAGCCAGCCGTTCGCCGGGTCGTACTCGGTGTAGCTTGCGATGCCGTTGCCGAAGCTCTCGTTCTGCAGCCGGCCCCAGGCGTTGGTACTTACCGCCTCCCAGTACGTCGTGCCGCTCGCGCTGTTGCGCACCCGCTTGAGCTGGCCGTTCTGGTAGTCGTAGGCGAGCTGCAGCCGGTAGCCGGAGGTGCTGGTGGGGTACTGCAGGGTGGCCGGCCAGCCGGTGGTCGGCGAGTAGCTGCGGTTCACCTGGTAGGTCGTGCCGTCGATGGTGAGGCTCTGCTGCACGATGCGCCCGAGGCTGTCGTTGGTGTTCGTCTCGCTGTAGCCGCCCGGGCTCGAGATCGACTTGAGGCGCCCGATGTACTTGGCGGTCGGCGTGTTGTGGCCCGCCGCGCCCCAGGTCCAGGTGGTCGTGCCCTCGGGCTCCATGCGCTGGTACGGCCGGCCGAGCGGGTCGTAGGTGTAGGAGACGGTCTGGGCCTTCGCATCCGTCTGACTCACCAGTTCCCCGAACGCGTTCGGGACGTAGCTCCAGGCACCGGCATCCGGGTCGCTGGTGGCGGTCACGAACCCGCGCACGTTGACCGTCCAGCTCGTCGCGTTCCCGGCTGCGTCGGTGATCGAGGCGAGCTCGCCGAACGGCCAATAGGTGTACGTGGTGGTGCCGCCCGGGCTCGGGTCGATCACCCGGCGCAACTGGCCGAGCACATCGAAGCTGCGGGTGGTCGTGTAGCCGCGCGGATCGGTGATCTTGCGGTCGCGGCCTTCGTAGGCGTAGCCCGTGATGCGGCCGGACGGCTCGACCTGGCTCACCGGCGCGTTCTCCTGCGTGGGGCGCCCGAGCAGGTCGTAGCTGTAGTTGACCCAGTAGACCGTGCCGCCCGCGAAGTACGGCTGGCTGACCTGGCTGATCCGCCCGAACTCATCGTAGTTCGTGCGGGTGACGGCGAGCGCCCCTTCGAGCGCCTGGGCCTCGTCGTAGCGGATCCGACCCTGTCCATCGTAGTAGCGGTACGCGAACCGAAGCTCCCCGTCCGCCGTGTCGCGGGCGGACTGCCGCACGTAGTAGCGCAGGTTGGCATCGCCGCAGTAGCTGTTGCCGGCGTCGCAGGCGCCGAGGACGAAGCGCGTCCCGGCGAGGTCGGGGCCGCGTTCGCGCGTGAGCCGCCCGAACCCGTCGAACTCGCGTTGGGTGGCGAGCCCGTTCGGGTCGGTCTCGACGGTGTTGACGCCGCGGGGATAGTCCCAGGTGTAGGTGGTCGCCTGCCCGAGTGCATTGGTCACGGTCTCGGGCTTGTGACAGCGGCTGCCGTAGCCGATCGTCGTGGTGCGGGCCTGGCCCGGCAGTCCGCTCGGGTAGCGGCT
The DNA here is from genome assembly GCA_019136105.1 of Gammaproteobacteria bacterium. Lineage (GTDB taxonomy): Bacteria > Pseudomonadota > Gammaproteobacteria > Steroidobacterales > Steroidobacteraceae > RPQJ01. The sequence goes on along the minus strand of JAGVUU010000251.1, from coordinate 2,882 downwards.
CACGCTCGAGACGTTGCCGCAGCTGTCGTAGCCGAGGTCGGTGGTGAGCGACTTGTCACTCGTCTCGTAGGGCTCGACGATCTCCTGCGTGGTGCGGCAGGCCGAGACGGAGTCGACGTTCCAGTGCGTGCGGCGCGTCTGGCTGCTGCCGCCAGGCAGCGTGCGGGTCTCGACCCGTGTCGTGGGTAGGGCCAGGCACCAGGAGGTCGGGTTCTCCGAGTAGGTGGCGGTCATCGAGGCCACGTACGCCTGGCCGTACCACAGCGTGTCCTGGTCGACGATCGTGGTGCTGCCGCTGGTGGTGTTGCCCCAGCCGTTCACCGTGCGCGTGTCGGTGGTCTGCGTGATCGGTAGTCCGTTCTTCAGGCCGCCGACCTCGTACGTGTTGCGCACCGACTGCGAGAGGTACGGCAGGTAGCGCTGGTTGTAGGCGCTCGCGTCGAGGGTGAGCACCGTGTAGGTGTTTGCAACCGACTCGATCACCTGGTTGCCGGGCGCGGGCTGGCGCACCGTGCGGGTCGCGAGCAGCCCGCTCTTCGGGAAGTCCTGCTCGTAGGTCTCGGTGGTCGTGATGCCGTTGCGCAGGTCCTTGATCTCGCGCGAGGCCATGCCGAGGTAACCGCGGCCCTGCAGGTGGATGCGGGCGCCGCTGTACTTGTACTCGAGGCTGTAGGCCGGGGAGCCCGCTGGGGTGACCGTCATCGTCCGCACCAGATCGGACGAGGACTGGTGGTCGCGCACCGGGAACACCGCGCCACTGCCCCGGGTGTAGACCGTGCCGTTCGTCATCGGCAGGTACCCGAACGCCACGCCGTTGCCGAGTCCGTCCACCGCGGCGATGAGCCGCTCGCCCGGCAACCCCGCGTGCGGGAACGTGCTCCAGGTGTTGCTCACCGAGCCCCCGAGGTCCGGGAGACCATCGCCGTTGAAATCCCCGACCCGCGGCTGGGCGGCGAGCACCGCGAGGCCGGTGTCGAGGGCGCTCGTGGCGAGACCGGTCCCGGTCGCCCGCACCACCCGCCAGGTGGGTGAGCCGCCCGCGCCTTCCACGTACAGGTCGTCGTAGCCGTCGCCGTCGTAGTCGGCGACCACCGTGTTCCACGGGTACTGGCCGGCCGTGCCGGCCCCACACGAATAGGACAAGTCGCCACCGCCCTGCCCGAACGCAACGCACCACGTTTCGAAAGTCGGACTGACATAGACCATGTCGGTCAGACCATCGGCATTGAAGTCGCCGAAGTTCGGTTGGGGTGTGTAGGTCGCGTCCCACAGGCTCGGCTGCAGGGCATAGGAGCTGCCGCTGGCGGTCGCGTAGTACCACCCGATCCGCATGCACTGCATAGACTCCCAGTCGTACTCGCAGGCGTAGAACGCGATGTCAGTGCGGCCATCACCGTTGAAATCGGGCTTGCGGATCGGCGAGCTGCCAGCAGGCTTTGCATTGAAGCTGGCGTTAGTAATCCAGTCGTTTGTCAGGACCAGGGACTCCCCGGCGAGCCCGCTCGGACTATTGAGGCGTGCGTAGATCGCCATCACGCCCGCCGTGTTCATCCGCAACAGGTCGTCGCGGCCGTCGCCATCGAAGTCCGCGATCAGCCAGTCGCTGTTCGCGGTGTTGCTCGGGATACTGCCGGGACCGGCGGGCACGGGCGTCGCGAAGCCGGTGGCCGTGCCGACGAGCACATACCACTGGTTGCCGGACCACGGCACCAGCAGGTCCATGCGCCCATCGCCGTTCCAGTCGAGCGGCAGGGCCTGCGGCCCGGCGTAGACCGCGATGCCGGTGTTGACGGGTGTGCCGGGGCCGGCGGCACCGCCCCAGCTGATCCGCCACGTGCCGCTCGCGCTCCAGACGAGGTCGTCGTAGCCGTCGCCGTTGATGTCGAGCGGCAGCGCGGCGCCGATACCCGGCTGCGTGACGGCTGCGCCGTGACCTGCAGTCGCCGACTGCCACTGCAGCGTGGTGGCCGGCAGGCAGTCGTTGGTCGGCACGCACTCGGTGATCGTCTTGAGCCGGGAGTTGAGGTAGGCCCCCGCCTCGTAGCCGAACCGATACTCGCGGTAGGTCACCCCGTCGTGCTGCAGCAGAAGCTTCTCGAGCAGCCGGGTCTCGAGGTGACCGCCGCCGCCCGTGCCCGTCGGCAGCACCTCACTCACCGGATCGCTGCGATCGGTGCCCGGGTACTGGAACACGATGCGATGGCGGGCCACGCCCGCGTTGCTCGCCGTGTAGTCGATCTGCAGCGGGCGGTGTCGCCGCGACGTCTGATCGGTGTCGTAGACGATCGCGATCGAGTTGCCGCTGCGATCGGCGATGCGGTTGAGCGACCAGATGAGCGGTGTCTGCCACGGCGACACGCCCTGCATAAGCCGCGAGGAGGCGCTGTTGCCGTACTCGTAAATGCGTCCGTCGCGTGTCTCGACCTGGAACCAGCCCGGGATGTTGTTGACCGAAGCCTTGGCGGTGATGCGCGCCACCGCGTCGAGCTCGGTTCGGTAAACCGACTCCGAGGCCCCGTAGGTGCCCGACACCCACCGCAGGCGGGCGCCACCGAGACAGTAGCGATCCGTGCTCACAACGACGGGCGCCTCGGCGACGCCGTCCTGCGCGAGCGTCTTCGGGCAACGGGTGATCGCGGACAGTCCCTCGAGCGTGAATCCGACGCCGAGGATGCTGCGGGCCGAGGGACCGGCATAGCTCACCGCGAGCTGCGGCGTCATCCCGCCGATGCCCTCGGTGACCTCGATCGGGATGCGGTACGCGGGCGAGCCGCTCGCCGTGACACCATAGTCAGCCTCGATCCGGCCGACCGCCGCCGCCCGTGCCCGTCGGCAGCACCTCACTCACCGGATCGCTGCGATCGGTGCCCGGGTACTGGAAC
>JAGVUU010000323.1 GCA_019136105.1 Gammaproteobacteria bacterium | reverse complement strand
CGACGCGGGATCCAGCGCGTAGAACTCCTGCAGAAGAGAGTAGAGACGTGGGTGCGCCGAGCGCAGTCCGGCGGCGCGCTCGAAGAAGTCCTCGGTGGCCACCGCGAAGAACTCCGCTTCGTCCTCAGCAGCGTATGGATCGAGGAAGGTGAATTCGCCGCGATCGACGGCGTCGAGCAGGGATTCGAATTCTCCGGCGAGGTCGTCGGCCCACTCGGCGACGGTCCGCTCACCCGCACCCAGGCCGAGGCCTTCGGCGTCGAGGTAGTGAGCGAACTCGTGCAGTGCCACGTTGTAGCCCTCGCCGGGACAACGCGCCGCCTCGAGCACGTCTTCCCACGAGAGGATGATGCGGCTCGACTCCCAGGCCTCGCCCGAGAGCACGCGGCGCCTCTTTTCGACGACGCCGGCCTCGTCCTCGACCTCGTCTTCTACCCAGAACGCGGTGGGATACACGAGCACCGAGTGCAGCTGGTCGTAGTGGCCACGCCGGCCGAGCACGAGCAGGCAGGCCATCGCTGCGATCGTGGCACGCACTTCGTCGGTGACGACGAGCCCGTTGCAGCCGATGAATACCTTTTCCGCGATGAACGCCGCCATCAGCGACTCGAGCCTGGCGCGCAGCGCGGGCGGCAGGTCCCGCACGGCCGGCACGTTGCGCTCGATGGCCGAGAGCGCGGCCGCAGGCAGCGGCTGCGCCATGACAGCCGCACGGCGGCGCGCGCGCCACAGCGGCGCGCCGATCAGCCAGGCCAGCACGCCGATCGCGACGACGGCGATCGCGATGAGCGGCGCCGACGCCACGTCAGCCGTAGGTCTTCTTCAGTCGCTCGACCAGCTTGACGTAGTCCTGCTTCGCCTTGTCGCTCGCGGTGCCCTTGAGCTTGGCCCACGCGTCGTACTTGGCGCGGTTGATCATGTCGAAGGCACCCGGCCGGTCGCCGGTCACGTCACCTGCGCTGCCCTGCTTGTAGAGCGCGTACAGGCGCAGCATGTCCTCGTTGTCGGGACGCTTGGTCAGGGTCTTCACTTCGGCCTGCGCAGCCGCGAATTTCTGGTCCAGATCCGTCATGCATGGCTCCCCGCTGTTGAGGGCCACAGCATAACCGAGCGCCGCTCAGGGCCGCAGCCGGTTCACGAGGTGCTTGAGGCGCCGCAGGTCGGACTCGTTGGGAAGCGGTCCGTAACGCAGGTCCACGTACAGCTGGCGGATCGCAGCCAGGTCGCGAGCGAGGTCTGGCAAGGCCTGCTCGGCACGTTCGAGGTAGGCGACTGGCCCCTCGGCTGCCGCCGGAACCAGGCCACGCTTGCCCAGCCGCCGGGCGACCTCGGCGTGCAGGCGTGCCGGCCAGTCGCGCGGGGGCTCGCGGTAACGCCAGGCCAGGTACAGCGACAACGTGACGAAGAACGCGGCAAGGCTCGCGGCGAGGCCGAGTCCGAGCGTGCGCCAGTCCGGATCCTCGAAGCCGAGCCTCTCGAGCAGGTTCATCTGCCGTGCAGCGTTGAAGCGCACCACGCGCTCATTCCAGAAGTCGTTGAGGGTGTCCCAGGTAAGCTCGACCTGGAGCCACAGCGGGTTCGCGTCACGCAGCCGGCCAGGGGCGGCCTCGTCCGCAGCGAGCGCGCGCACGAGATTCTGCTCGATTCGCTCGGGTGCCACTGCGGCCGTGGGATCGACACGCAACCACCCGCGCCCGTCCACCCAGATCTCGGACCACGCGTGCGCGTCGGACTGGCGGACGATCAAGTAGCCGCCGATCGGGTTGAACTCACCGCCCTGGTAACCAGTGACCACTCGGGCCGGCACACCGGCTGCGCGCATCACGAGCGTGTACGCCGAGGCGTAGTGCTCGCAGAACCCGCGGCGCGTCTCGAACAGGAACTCGTCCATCGCGTTGTCGGCCAGCTTCGGCGGGTCGAGCGTGTACACGAACGGCTGCTCGCGGAACATGGTGAGCAGGTCGCGCGTGATCGCGACCGGGTCGCCGCCGTGACGCGCGGCGAGCTCGCGGGCGAGGGCGCGGCTGCGCGGGTTGCCCTCGGGCGGCAGCTGGGTGCCTTTCCGGTGCAGGGAGAGCGGCAAATCCGTCCCCGCGACGAACTGCGGGTAGGAGCGCAACCGGAACGACGACACCTCGGTCAGGCGCCGTGGCGACACGAGCTGGAAGTCGTAGGTGCGCCAAGCCTCCCGCTCCGGCCATGCGGCCGGCATGTCGAGCGCCAGGATCCAGGGGCGATCGGTGGGCTCGAGCGTGATCTGGTAATCGACCGGGTCGCCGACGTACTGCACCTCCTGCGATGGGAAGGCCTGCGCCCGTGGGCGGCGCCAGCTGCGGCCATCGAACTCGTGCAGCACCGGGCCACGCCAGTAGCGCTGTGCCGGCGGCGGGATCTCGCCGTCGAAACGCACGCGAAACGCCACTTCGCCGGACACGCTCAGGTCGGAGATGTCGCCCGGCGTCATCTCGTCGCCCAGGCCCGTACGTGCCTGGTCACCCGTGGCGATGCCCCAGAACGGACCCGGCAACCGCGGGAACAGCACGAACAGCAGCAGCGCGAGCGGCAGCGCCTGCAGCAGCAGCGTGGCGCTGCGGCGCAGGACGTCGCGGCCCGAATCGCCGGCCGTGCCTGCGTGCACTCGCATCAGCGCCGCGGTCGCGAACACGGTCACGCCGAGCAGGTACGGCAACTGCGGCAGGCGCTGGTCGCGCAGCAGCGCGGCGTAGAGGAGGAAGTAGGCGATGAACACCAGCACCGTGAGGTCGCGTGAGCCGCGTGTTTCGAGCAGCTTCACGCCGGCCATGAGTGCGAGGAACACGGTGCCGGCCTCGATGCCGTTGACGGTGCGGTAGGTGCCGAGCACGGCGAGCGTCACGGCCCCGACCGCGACCACGCGCAGCCACTTGGGCGGGAGCAGCCAGCGGCGGCGGTCGGCAGCCCAGCGCCATGCGCCTGCGGCAACCAGCAGCAACGTTGCCCAGGCCGGCAGGAACGGCACGTGCGGTGCAAGTGCCGCGCCCAGGGCGGCGATCACCCACGGCAGGCCCCGCAGCCCCGGCTCCGCTCGCTCAAGCGCGGCCATCGGACACCTCGAACAGCGCGAGCGCGTCGAGGCAACGCTCGCGGTGGGCCGTGCCGACGTTCGGTTCGAGCGTCACGCCCGGCAATCTCAGGCCGAACGCTTCGCCCTGCTCGTGGGCGTCGAGCACCCAGCGGCACAATTGCGCGAGGCGCGCCTCGGTGCCGAGGGCCGGCAGGCTGTCCCAGTCGAACACGTGCGAGACGACGTCGGTGCCGGCGTACTGCTTGGTGTGCAGCCCCTGGCCGCGCGCATAGGCCTTCCACGCGATGCGGCGCAGCGAGTCGCCGGGCTGGAACGGGCGCAGGCCGGCGAAATCGTGATCGCCCTGCGCGTGCTCCTGCGCTCCGCCCGTGTCGGTCTCGATGCCGGGCGGCACGCGGCCACGCTCAGCCGGCGCTGGCCAAGCGATCGCCGCGTACTCGCAGTGCACCACGGCCCAGGCGCGAAACAGCCCGAGCGGATGGCGCGTGGCGACCACGAATCGCTCGAGGCGCACGCGACCGCGGCGCGTGGCAGGAACCGACAGCTCGGCCGTCGCCGTCCCGCCGGCGGGCACGTCCACGACGCGCTTCGGCTCGCGACCGACCCCGAGTTCGATGCGCGGGCGCGGTGCGAGCGCCGTGTTCTCGAAGTTGATCCCGAACCCGACTTCGCTGCCCACGAAACCAGACTCGGTGGCTGCCAGCCGCAGGCGGAGGCCAGACAGCGTGCCGTGGCAGTGGTGCATCACCACGAGGCCGAGGCTCACCAGCAGGAAGGCCAGCCCCAGGCCGAGGTTGTTCCCGTAGTTCATTCCGCCCAGCACCATCGCGAAGAGCATCGCGGCGTACGCGATGCCGAGCGGAGTGGGCAGGATGTAGATCCGCCGGCGGTCGAGGCGCAAAGGGTCCGGATCGATGCCCTGGCGGCGCCGGATCCACGCCTGCACGCGTGCGTCCAAGGCGGAACGCAGCCGGGCGAGGGGGCGCGCCATCGTGAGTCAGGGACGAGTCAAGGCACGGGGACGCTTTCGAGCACGTGGCGGCCCACCGCCGTGGCGCCGCGAAAGCGGGACTCGTCCCGCGGCGCGAGGCGATGACCGGCCACGGACGGGAGCACGGCCTGTACGTCCTCGGGCAGCACTCCCGAATGGCCGTGCATCAGCGCCCAGGCCTGAGCGGCGCGCAGCAGCGCGATCACGGCACGGGGCGAAAGGCCGGCTTCGAAATCGGCGGACTGACGCGTGTAGCGCGCGATCGCCTGCACGTAGTCGAGAAGCGCCTCGGATGCGTGCACGCGCGGGACTTCTCCCTGCAGCCTCAACAGTTGCTGCGCGCTGACTGCAGGCTCGAGGGATGTCAGCAGGTCGCGCCGGTCGCGTCCGAGCAGCAGCTGCCGCTCGAGCGCCGCTTCCGGGTAGCCGAGTTCGACCCTCATCAGGAAGCGGTCGAGCTGCGACTCGGGCAGCGGAAACGTGCCTACCTGGTACAGCGGGTTCTGCGTGGCGATGACGAAGAAAGGCTCGCTCAGCGGATAGGTCTGGCCGTCGGCCGTCACCTGGTGCTCTTCCATCGCCTCGAGCAAAGCGCTCTGTGCTTTCGGCGTGGCGCGGTTCACTTCGTCGGCAAGCACCAGCTGTGCAAACACGGGACCGCGATGGAAGCGGAACTGGCCGGTCTCGGGTTCCCACACCGATACGCCGACGATGTCGGCCGGCAGCAGGTCGCTGGTGAACTGGATGCGCTGGTAGGAGAGGCCGAGCGTGCGGGCGAGTGCGTGGGCGAGCGTGGTCTTGCCTACGCCAGGAA